>NZ_RZRR01000871.1:0-2341 GCF_003998555.1 Mesorhizobium sp. M7A.F.Ca.CA.002.09.1.1
CGCAGGCGCTGCGTGCGAAAGGCGCCCGGCCCGTCTTCATCTGCCATGCCGGTTTCTCCGGCGTCTTTGCCGACTATGGTTTCCAGGAATACCAGTTGCCAACCGACGAGCCGCTGAGCGAGAGCCAACGTCAGAGCTACTGGCAGGCTTTCGTGCGCCGGCCCTGCCGCATTTCAGGCTGAGCCCGATCGACCAGCTTGAGACCTATGTCGCTCCGACCTGGCAGGCCATCGTCGACACCGCGGTCAATGCCGAGGCGCCGCTGCGCCAATTGCTGGCACGGCTCAAGCCGGATGCCGTGGTGCTCGACAATGTCATCATGTTCCCGGCGATCGCCGCCGCCGGCTGTCCGTGGGTGCGCGTCGTCTCCTGCGCCGAGACCGAGCTGCCGGACGCCAATGTGCCGCCCTATCTGTCGGGGCTTGGCGTGGACGACCCGCAACGCGCGGCGTTCGAGGCCAGGTATCTGGCGGCTTGCGCGCCGGCGCATGACCGCTTCAACCGCTTCCGGGCGGATGCCGGACTGGGGCCGCTGCCGAAGGGTCAGTTCCTCGAGACGTCGCCCGATCTCAACCTGCTGCTGACGCCGACGATCGTGCGCCGCGAGCGTGCCGAGCCGCTCGACCCCGCGCGCTTCGTCTATCTCGAGGGCTGCGTGCGTTCTGAAGGGCCGTTCGAGGTGCCGGTGTTCCCGCGCAATGGCGGGCCGCTGGTCTATGTCAGCTTCGGCAGCCTGGGTGCCATGGATGTCGGCCTGATCGAGCGCATGCTGGTGGTGTTCGACAGGCTGCCGGCGCGCTTCATCGTCAATGCCGGCGGCCTGCGCGACGCTTACCGCGCGGTGCCGGACAATGTCTATCTCGACGCCTGGTTTCCGCAGCCCTCGGTGGTGGCGAAGTCGGATCTGTTCATCCATCACGGCGGCAACAACAGTTTTTGCGAAGCGCTGCGCTTCGGCGTGCCGTCGCTGATCATGCCCTATTGCTGGGATGGACACGACAACGCGCAACGCGCCGAAGAGACCGGCACCGGCGACCATATCGGCCGTGACGGCTGGACCGAAGGAGTGTTGGAGAAAGCCATTCTCGGCCTGCTGGCCGACGATGCCATGCGCGCCCGCCTCAAGGACAATGCAGCCCAAATGGCGCTGAAACCCGGAACGGATGCGGCCGCGCAAGCCATACTCTCTCTGATACGGATTTGAACGAAAATGCCTGACAACAACACGAACATCTCGCTCTCCAGCGGCAACGATGCCAAGGCCTGGCTGGCCCGGCACGGCATCAACGAAGTCGAGTGCCTGGTGCCCGACATGAACGGCGTCCTGCGCGGCAAGGCCTTGCCGACGGCCAAATTCCTCCAGGCGCTTGAAGACCGCGCGCTCTATCTGCCGAGCAGCGCTTTCCTGGTCAGCATCGACGGCCGCTATTCCGGCTCGATCGACGAGGGTTTTGCCTATTCGGATCCGGACATGCGCATGGTGCCTGATGTATCGACGCTCTGCCTGGCGCCGGGTGCCGCTCCCGGCAAGGCCTATGTCTTTGCCGATGCCTTCCATATGGACGGCCGGCCCTGGATGGCCTCGCCGCGCCATGTGCTCAGGGCCGTGCTCGACCTCTACGCCAAGCGCGGCTGGCGGGCGGTGGTGGCGCCCGAGGTGGAATTCTATCTCACCGCGCCCAATCCGGATCCGGACCGTCCGCTGACCGCCCCGGTCGGCGCCAATGGCCGCGCCGAGACCGTGCAGCATCCCTACGATATGGCCGGGCTCGAGGAGTTCGAGCCGGTGATCCGCCGCATTTACGATTATGCGGCGGCGGCCGGCCTGCCGCTCGACACGCTGATCCATGAGTCGGGAACCGCGCAGTTGGAGATCAACTTCCTGCATGGCGATGCGCTGCCGCTGGCCGACAAGGTGCTGCTGTTCAAGCGGCTGACGCGCCAGGCCGCGCAGCAAAGCGGCATGCACGCCACCTTCATGGCCAAGCCGATCGCCGCACAGGCCGGCAGCTCCATGCATCTGCACATGTCGGTCATCGACGAGGCCGGCAGGACTTTGTTTGCCGGCAGCGACGATGCCGACACCGCAATGTTTGGCCACTTCATCGGCGGCCTGCAGAAATATGTCCCCGAAATCATGCCGCTGTTCGCGCCCAACGTGAACTCGTTCCGCCGCATCAGGCCGAACCACAGCGCGCCGGCCAACATCGAATGGTCGCATGACAACCGCTCCTGCGGCCTGCGCGTGCCGGCCGGCGGCCGCGCCGCGCGGCGGGTGGAGAACCGGCTTCCGGGCGCGGATTCCAATCCTTACCTGGCGATCGCCGGCTCGCTGCTTGCC
>NZ_RZRR01000872.1:0-2337 GCF_003998555.1 Mesorhizobium sp. M7A.F.Ca.CA.002.09.1.1
GTTCCTATCGATAGGTAGATCAATAGGCGATACTAGACCAGCATGCAGAATCGGCGGCGGCGCCCTCGTCCGTCGCCGCAGGGGGAGAGACAGACTTGGGCAGACGACGACAGGGCGAAAGCGAAGACGGTCGAGGCGAGGCAACCGAGCAGGTCGCCAGCGAAAGCCGGACGGATCGCCTCAGGATTCGCGCCGCCTGGATGTATTTCGTCGAACAGATGACGCAGAACGAGATCGCCGACGTGCTCGGCGTCGGTCGCGTCACCATCGTGCGCATGCTGGCGGATGCCCGGGCGCGCAACGAAGTGAAGATCACCATCGAGAGCGAATTGTCGGAAATCGTGCGGCTTGAGCGCGCATTGGAGAAGACGTTCGGGCTGCAGCAGGCGCTGGTGGCGCCGCTTTCGGCAGCCGATGCCGATCCCATACCAGCGATCAGTGCCAAAACCGGCAGCTTCCTGTCGGACACGATGAAGTCCGGCATGCGGGTCGGTGTCGGCTGGGGGCAGACGCTGTTCTCGAGCCTGCCTTTCATCAGCGCCAAGTCGCTCACCGACTTCAAGGTGATTTCGCTGCTTGGCGGTGTCGGCGTCGTGCGCCGGGTCAACCCAGCCGAGTTCGCCTGGCGCTTCGCTCAGATATTCCAGGGCGACGGCTATCTGATGCCGACACCAGCCGTGGTCGACAGCGTCGAGACCAAGATCGCCCTGATCGAGCGCTGCGGCCTGCAGGAGATTTTCGAAATGGCCGACGTGCTCGATGCCGTTCTGCTGAGCGTCGGCGGGATCGCCTCGGCCACCACCTTCTCTCGTGGTGGCTTCCTCAAGGAGGCGGATCGGGAGGCCCTGCTTGCGCGTGGCGCCGTGGGTGACCTCCTGTTCCATTTCTTCGACCGCAACGGCGATCTGGTCGACCACCCCGTCAACAGCCACGTGATGTCGGTGGATGTCGACCGTCTGCGCAAGGCACCGATCCGCATCCTCACCTCCGGTGGCGAGGAGAAAACCGAAGCGCTGCTCGGCGCCATGACCCTCATCGCCCCAACCATCCTGATCACCGACGAGGAGAGCGCGCGGCGCATGCTGGAAGCGGTCAGCGGAAGCTGAAGCTGTCCATGATGTAGTCCGGCCAGGCCTGCTGTTCGTCGAAAACAGCGGCGAGATCCGGTGTGTCCGCCAGTATTCCGCTCAGCACCAGCGCGGTGGCGATGCCGGTGCTGTTTCCCCCCGATATGTCGTGTTCGACGCTGTCGCCGACGCAGACCACGGTGCCACGGTCCGGCTCGCCGGCCAGCGCCAGCGCGGCGTCGAAAATCGCCGTGTCGGGCTTGCCGATGCGGGTAACGCTGCCGCCCAGGCTTTCGTAGAGATCGGCCAGCCGGCCGGCGCCGAAGCGAGGGCCAACGGCCGTCAGCATGATGATGTCGGGATTGGTGCAGAAACACGGCACCCGCCGCTCCGCCGCCGGCGCGAACAGCCTGCGATAATGGTCAAGGTCAAAGCGGTCACCCTCGCTGGCCGCGATCAGCACCAGCTCGGCCTCATCGCCGGACCCGGTCAGCGCAAATGGCAGGCCTTCGATCGCGGAGCGGTCATTGTCGCGGCTGATCAGCAGGCATTTTGTCCCCGGGCGCAGCTTTCCCGACGCCGCCATCTCCCCAAAGGATCGCCACGCCACCTCGCCGGAAGAAACGAAATGATCCCAGCTTCCCGGTTCGAAGCCGAGTTTCATGAGCCGGCTTTCATTGGGTTGAGCCCGCCTGCCGGAGTTCGAAACCAGCACCACGGTCTTGCCGGCGCGTTTCAGCGCCGATAGCGCTGCCGCCGCGCCTGGATAGGGCCGCGTGCCGTCGTGCAGCACGCCGAACTGGTCGAGCAGGAACACATTATAGCGCTCCGCCAGCGGCCCGAGGCCGTCGAGACGTTCGATCGTTTTCGCGCTCATAGGAGTCCTGCCCGGCTTGCACCCATCAGCGCCAGCCGCGCCGTGCCGGCGGCGGCCTCGTCGGAAAGCGCGGGCAGGAAATCGACGCCGAGCCTGCGACGCCGGATTGCCGTCCAGGCCGGGTTCGCTGCCCCGCCTCCGACGCTCCTGACCGATATCAGCGTGGGCGCGCCGAGCTCGGCAAGCCTGTCATAGCCGAGCGCTTCGATCGCGGCGATGCCTTCGAACATCGCTTTCAGATAATCGGCGTCGTCCGCCGGCCGCGGCGCAAGGCGAGGCGGCAGCGCCGGATCGGCGATCGGAAACCGTTCGCCCGTGGCGGGAAGCGGATAGTAATCGAGGCCGGTGCCCGTCTCCGGGTCGATTGTCGCGCTGAGTTCGATGATACGGGCG
>NZ_RZRR01000873.1:0-2335 GCF_003998555.1 Mesorhizobium sp. M7A.F.Ca.CA.002.09.1.1
GTTTTGGGACAACGACGCGCACAGGAAAAAAATCATCCTTTCGCCCGAAAAATACGGAGCCCTTCCATGGCCCTCGCCGCAGCCAAATTCGAACCTGACGATACATTGCTCGACGCATATTCGACGACCGTTGCGGACGCCGTCGACCGCATCGGCCCGGCCGTCTGCCGCATCGAACGCGTCGGCGGCCAGGGCGGTCACGGCTCCGGCTTCGTCATCGCGCCGGACGGACTGGTCGTCACCAATTTCCACGTCGTCGGCGATGCCAGGACAGTGCGCGTCTCGATGCCGGACGGCGCCTCCCGCGAAGGCCGCGTGCTCGGCCGCGATCCCGACACCGACATCGCGCTGGTGCGCGCCGACGGCAGCTTTGCCGATGTCGCACCGCTCGCCGATTCCAAGCGGCTGCGGCGCGGCCAGATCGCCATCGCCATCGGCAATCCGCTCGGCTTTGAATGGACCGTCACCTCCGGCGTCGTCTCGGCGCTCGGCCGCTCCATGCGCGCCTCGACCGGCCGGCTGATCGACGACGTCATCCAGACCGACGCAGCGCTCAACCCCGGCAATTCCGGCGGGCCGCTGGTTTCGTCGGCCGGCGAGGTGATCGGCGTCAACACCGCCATGATCCATGGCGCGCAGGGCATCGCCTTCGCTGTCGCCTCCAACACCGCCAATTTCGTCATTTCGGAGATCATCCGCTTCGGCCGTGTCCGCCGCGCCTTCATCGGCGTCTCGGCCGACACTGCCAGTTTGCCGCGCCGCGCCGCCCTGTTGTCGCAAGTCTCGACCAGCACGGCGGTTCGCCTGCGCAGCGTCGAGAAGGACGGCCCGGCGGCCAAGGCCGGCCTGAAAGAAGGCGACATCATCGCCGCCATCGACGGCCGTCCTGTCACCGGCGTCGACGACCTGGTGCGCATGCTCGACGCCGAACGCATCGGCCGCGAGACGCTGTGCACCGTCGTGCGCCGCACCGGTGTCAGCCAGGTGACGGTGACGCCGGTGGCAAGGGCCAGTTGAGGCGGGCGCTCAGGCTCCCGCCACCCCTTCCGCATACTGCGCCAGAAACGCCTCGCTCGGCGGGATCGGCTTGATGACGTCGATCAGCACGCCATTGGGGTCCTTGGTGATGAAATGGCGCTGGCCGAAGGGCTCGTCGCGCAGCGAGCGCAGGATCGGCAGGCCGGCGGCGACGACGCGCTCATAGACAGCGTCCGGGTCGCGAACCTCGAAATTGATCAGCAGGCCCGAAGCGCGGCCCCGCCCCTCTTCCGGGATGGTCTCATGGTCGCCCTGGACGATGCCGAGATTGACTCTTCTGTCCTCCCCCGATTGCAGATGCACATACCAGTCGCTTTCGAACAGGGGCTGGAAGCGGAAATGCTTCACATAAAAGGCCGCCGTGCCGGCGACGTCGCCGGTCATCAGCACCGGGTAATAGCTCGTGGTCTTCATCTTTCCTTCTCCCGTCAATTAACATACAGTCTGCATGTAAACCGAATTAACATACAGGCTGCATGTATGCAACAAGATTTCGCGCGTCGTTCCAACCGCGACCGCACCGAAGCCACGCGCGCCCACCTGATTGCCGCGGCGCGAAAGCTGTTCACGGAGAAATCCTATTCCGAGACCGGCACGCCGGAGATCGTCGCCGCCGCCGGCGTGACGCGCGGCGCGCTCTACCATCATTTTGCCGACAAGCAGGCACTGTTTGCTGCCGTGGTCGAGCAGGAGGCGGCAGCGGTCGCCGAGGAGATCGAGCGCGCCTCGCCGCCATCGCTGTTTGCCCATGACGCGCTGATTGCCGGCTCCGACGCCTATCTCGCCGCCATGCGCGCGCCCGGACGCACGCGGCTGCTGCTGCTCGACGGCCCGGCCGTGCTTGGCCGCGCCGCCATGGACGCGATCGACAATCGCCACGGCAACCGCTCTCTGCGCGAAGGGCTGGTCGCGGCGATGCGGGCGCAGACGATGACGAGATTGCCGGCCGACGCGCTGACAGCACTGCTCGGCTCCGCCTGCGACCGTGCCGCCCTGGCCATCGAGGCCGGCGCCTCAGCGCAAGATTACCGCGCCGTGCTCATGGCGCTGATCGATGGGCTGTCTCGTGCTCCTCATCCGGCACCTCGCCCGGTTCGAACTCGTTGAAGCAGCCGAGCTGGCGCTTGAACTGGTCGATCAGCCAGGCCGCCGCCGGCTTCGGGCTGCGATCGCTGCGATGCATGGCAAACAGCGGCGAGCTCACCTCCCTGAAGGATTCGAGGTCGATCTCGACCAGCCGGCCGCTCGCCAGGTCGTCTGATATCAGCCAGCGCGGCAGCCCGCCCCAGCCCAGCCC
>NZ_RZRR01000874.1:0-2325 GCF_003998555.1 Mesorhizobium sp. M7A.F.Ca.CA.002.09.1.1
GGCATCGGTCGCTGCCTTGACGACCACTTGCGCCACCATTTCCGGCCGGTCGGCGACAGGCATCACGTCGCGAAGCAGCGCTTCCAGCGTAGCGCGGGCCTGATCGTATTCCTGCAACGGCGAATCCGGCTGGATCCCGTTCTGGTCGAAGACAGTACGAACGAATGCCGGCTCGATGACCGAAACGCGGATGTTGAAGGCGCGAACCTCGTGGTCGAGCGATTCCGAATAGCCCTCGAGCGCGTGCTTGACCGCCGAATAATGCGCTGAATACGGCGCGGGCACCAGTCCCAGCACAGAGCCGATATTGATGATGCGCCCCTCGCCACGCTGCCGCATCGACGGCAGCACCGCATTGGTCATGCGGATGACGCCGAACAGATTGACGTCGAACAGAGCCTGCACCTGGGCAATCGAGAATTCCTCGGCGCCTCCAAGCTGGCCGACCCCGGCATTGTTGACCAAGAGGTCGATCCGGCCGGTCTGCGAGAGCACCGTCGAAACGAGTGCGGCAACGGCCTCACTGTCGGTCACGTCGCAGATCAGCATGATCACCCCGTCCGGATCGTTGCCGGCCTTGCGCCGGCTGGTTCCGAAGACGGTGAACCCGGCCCGCGCAAGGGCTTCGGCACTGGCGCGGCCGATGCCCGAAGAGGCTCCGGTCACAACAGCGGTTTTTCCGGCATTCGTTTTCATTTCGTGCTCCAAACTCATGGGGGCTAGCTTTTTTGCATCTGTTAAATTACAGTCGTAATATCAGATTATGATCATAATGCAATAGCAGAAAGGAATAGCAGCCATGCGCTACGAAAAGGGCAGGAAGGACGCCTCGCGCGGCCGGATCCTGGAGGTCGCCGCGGAACGCTTTCGGAAAAACGGCATAGCGGCGTCCGGACTGGCAACCATCATGGGCGACGCCGGGCTGACGAACGGGGCTTTCTATCCCCACTTTCAATCAAAGGCGGCGCTTGTCCGTGAAACGGTCGCTGCAGCTCTCGAGGATCAATCCGACGAGATACGGCAAGCATTGGCCTCCGGCGGCTTGGCAATGGCCATAGACACATATCTGTCTGCGGCGCATCGGGATAATCCCGGGAAGGGCTGCGCCTCTGCCGCCTTGCTGGCGGAAATCGCCCGCGAGCCACCCGAAACGCGTCAGCTTTATACCGAGCGTTTGCTGACCCAGGTGCGCCAGGTGTCGGTAGAGCTGCCGCCGCAAACTCCTGATCCGGAGGGCGTTGCGTTCGCTATCTTTGCGACCCTCATTGGCACGCTTCAACTGGCCCGTGCCGTGGAGGGAACGGAATTGTCGGATCGTATCCTTGCGGCAGGGAAAGCTGCGGCGCGCGCGCTGATCGAGCAGAGTTAGGGGATGTCACGCGTGGGCACGTCAAAGACATCCTCAGGCGGTGCGACGCCCAGCCCCGCATCGGCCCCTTGGGCAGGAACAGCACCGCCCGTATGATGGTCAGATGCGCGCCCGCTCTTCAGTGCCCGGTGCCGCGACCGAAGGACCTGGCGTCCTTGGCCAGCACCAGCTCGGCATCGTCGGTAACATAGCTGACATAGCGATAGTCGCGGATGAAGCTGATCTGACCTTCTCGCCACTCCAGCCACATGAAATGATGCGGTTTCTGGTCGGCATGGCTTTCGAACACAGCGATCACCTCGCGGCCGTCGAGCCAGGCCGGCGTCAGCCACACGCGGTCGCTTTTGGCGTAGATCGTGAAGAACATGCCGACATCCGCCGCACCCGAGCGCGTCGCATGCAGGGACTGATGAAGCCTGACGTCGTCGGCAAGCAGGGCGCGCAAGCCGTCCCAATCCCGCTGGTTGAACAGGGTCGCATAACGGACCACGGCGGCCGACGCGATACGCGCATCGGGAGCCGAACTGGCCTGCGCACTGACTTCCCTAAGCCGGGCGCGGCCGCGCGCCAAGTGCCCTTTCACCGCATCGACGGTGATGCCGAGCAAAGCAGCGATCTCGGCCAGCGGCTCGTCGAGCACATCTCTGAGGATGACGACGCTGCGCTGGAGCAGCGGAAGCTCCGCGAAGCGCGACACTGCGGTCTGTATAGCTTGCCTGCGCATCAGCATCTCCACCGGGTCGGCTTTGGTGTCGTCGGCAATTTCAAGCGCCGCCTCGATAGGCTCCGCCGCGCGGATCGCGCGGCTGCGCAGCAGGTCAAGCGCACGGTTGTGGGCGACGCGGAACAGCCAGGGCCTGAGCTGCGGCACCTCGCCCAGCTCATTCAGCGCAACGAAGGCTCGCGCAAACGTGTCCTGCACGACATCCTCCCCGTCGATGACCGAGCCCATCAGG
>NZ_RZRR01000875.1:0-2323 GCF_003998555.1 Mesorhizobium sp. M7A.F.Ca.CA.002.09.1.1
GGCATAGACAGCCTCGATTTTCTCGACATCGTCTTTGCCATCGACAAGGAATTCGGCATCAAGGTGCCGCTGGAAAAGTGGACCCAGGAGGTCAATGACGGCAAGGCTTCGACCGACGATTACTTCGTCATGAAGAACCTGTGCGCCAAGATCGACGCGCTGGTCGCCGCCAAGACCGCCTGACGTCAGTTGAGCGCACGATCTTGACGCGCTCTGCCGCCTGACCCACAAAGCCGCACATGAGCAGCCCCCGCGACGTCGTCATATCAGGTATCGGCCTTGTCTCCTCGCTGGGGGAAGGTCCTGACGCCCACTGGCAGAAGCTCGCGCAACCGGGCCCGCAGCCGGTGCTCGAAGCGACGCGCTTTGCACCCTATACTGTCCATCCGCTGCCTGAGATCGACTGGAACCTGCAGATCGCCAAGCGTGGCGATCAGCGCCAGATGGAAACCTGGCAGAGGCTCGGCACCTATGCTGCCGGCCTTGCACTGGACGACGCCGGCATCAAGGGCAATGACGAACTCTGCGCGACCATGGACATGGTTGTGGCGGCGGGCGGTGGCGAGCGCGACGAGGCGGTCGATGCCGCCATTCTCGCCGCTTCGGAAAGCCGCAATGACCGCGATGTACTGCTCAACGAGAAATTGACCACCGAATTGCGCCCGACACTGTTTCTGGCCCAATTGTCCAACCTGCTCGCCGGCAACATCTCCATCGTCCACAAGGTCACCGGTTCGTCCAGAACCTTCATGGGCGAGGAAGGTGCCGGTGTCGCCGCGGTTGAAACGGCCGCCGCACGCATCCGCTCGGGTCAGTCGACGCATATCCTGGTCGGCGGTGCCTTCCAGACCGAACATCCCGATATGCTGCTCGGCTATGAACTCGCCGGCTATCTGCATCGCGGCCCATGGAAGCCGGTTTGGCAAAGACAGGGCACTGAGGGCGGTGGCGTCGTGACCGGCTCCGGCGGCGCCTTCCTGGTGCTGGAGCAGCGCGAACACGCGATGAGCCGCGGCCGCAAGATCTATGCAGAACTTGGACCGGTCGTCTCCGGCCGCGCCCGGCGGCCACGGGGAGAACTCGACGCCGAGATCGCCGCACTGCTCAAGCAGGCTGCATTGCCGAACGGCAAATTGCTGACCCTGTCGGGCGCATCGGGGGCGCATGCGGCGACAACAGCCGAGAAGGCAGCGCTCGATGCCAATCCGGCGATCGCCGCGCGTGGCTTCTCGACGCTGACCGGGCACATGAAGGAAGCACAGTTTCCTTTCGCTGTGGCACTGGCGGCACTCGCTGTCGACCGCAAGGCCGCCTATCCTGTTTTTGATGCCGCAGCCGAGACGCCGTTCGAAGGCGTTCCCCAATCCGTCCTTGCAACGGCGATCGGCTATCACCAATTCGAGGGCATGGCGCTGGTCAATGCCGCGTAACGCGGCTCCACGACCCATGCTGCAACGATAAGAGGGCTCCCGGATGGCCAATCTCAGAGATCACATGGGCAGGCCGATCGTCGCCGTCACCGGCATCGGCGTGGTGACCTCGCTTGGCGTCGGCAAATCAGACAATTGGGCGGCACTGACCTCCGGCAAGTCGGGCATTCACCCGATCACCCGCTTTCCCATCGATCAATTGAACACCCGCATCTCCGGCATGGTCGATTTCCTGCCGTCGAGCTCGAAAGGCGCCAGCCCACTCACCTATGAGCTAGCCGAGCTTGCGGGCTTAGAAGCGGTGAGCGAAGCCGGTCTTGATTCCAGCGATTTCGGCGGACCGCTCTTCCTCGCATCGCCGCCAGTCGAACTCGACTGGGCCGAGCGCTTCTCGCTCTACAATTCTGACAAGGACAAGGATGACACCGCCGCCGAAAGACTGCTTCGGGTCGCGCGTAGCTTGAAAGAGCTGGATATTTTCGAGACCACCCAGTTCGGTTCGATCGCCGGCCGCCTTGCCGATCGCCTTGGCACGCGTGGTCTGCCGATCACGCTGTCGGCGGCTTGCGCTTCGGGCGCCACCGCGATTCAGCTCGGTGTCGAGGCGATCCGACGCGGCGAATGCGACCGTGCGCTGTCGATCGGCGCGGACGGTTCCGCGACCGCCGAGGCATTGATCCGTTTCTCATTGCTTTCGGCGCTCTCCACGCACAACGACATCCCCGAAAAGGCGTCGAAACCCTTCTCCAGGGATCGCGACGGCTTCGTGTTGGCCGAGGGATCCGGGGCGCTGGTGTTGGAATCGCTTGAGACGGCATTGGCTCGCGGCGCGACTATTCTCGGCGTCCTGGGCGGTTGCGGCGAGAAGGCCGACGACTTCCACCGCACCCGCT
>NZ_RZRR01000876.1:0-2316 GCF_003998555.1 Mesorhizobium sp. M7A.F.Ca.CA.002.09.1.1
AGAATGCGCTGTCCGACGAATGGCCGAAGCCGGCGGTTACGACGGGCAGCGGTGGCTCCATTCCGGTTGTCGGCGATTTCCAGACCTATCTCGGCATGGAATCGCTGCTGGTCGGGTTCGGCCTCGACGACGACCGCATCCACTCGCCCAACGAGAAATACGAGCTCAGCTCCTTCCACAAGGGCCAGCGCTCCTGGGCGCGGATTCTCGATGCCTTGACGCGCTGAGCAGCGGAACCCCTGTTTTCCTGTTGATTTTTCAGCCGATCGCGGCGAGGACGGGCCACAAGATAAAGCGCTGCAGCATCCCCTGCGGGTCAGGGGGCACTGTAGGGCTCGACCGGAGAAGACAATGGCCGATATCCGTTTCCATAAAAACGACCTGCCCGACCTCTCGCACTACAATGTCGGGGCAGTGGCCATCGACACCGAAACGCTCGGGCTCAATCCGCATCGCGACCGGCTGTGCGTGGTGCAGATTTCGCCCGGCGACGGCAGCGCCGACGTCATCCAGATCGCGCCCGGCCAGAAGAAGGCGCCGAACCTCGTCAGCCTGCTGAGGAACCGTGGCGTAACCAAGCTGTTCCACTACGGCCGCTTCGATCTTGCCGTTCTCTACAATGCGTTCGGCGTCATGCCGGAGCCGGTGTTCTGCACCAAGATCGCCTCGCGGCTGACCCGCACCTATACCGACCGCCACGGGCTCAAGGACATCTGCTTCGAGCTTCTCGGCGTCGGGCTGTCCAAGGCGCAGCAATCGTCGGACTGGGCGGCCGAGACGCTGTCGCCCGAACAGCTCGAATATGCGGCTTCCGACGTGCTCTATCTGCACCGGTTGCGCGATGTACTGGCCGGACGGCTGGCGCGCGATGGGCGGACCAAGGAGGCCGATGCCTGCTTCCGCTTCCTGCCGACGCGTGCCAAGCTTGACCTGATGGGCTGGGACGAAGAGGATATCTTCGCCCATAGCTGAGGGCCGTTGGCGCGCTCCGCGGGCCGGTGACCGTTTGGAACCGGATACAGGCCGTCGCGTTCTGTCGGCTCAGTTTGTCGGTGCAATTGGGGATAATGACATGGCGGACAGAAAGCCGATTGCGACCGCGCCGACAGACGGCTCCAAGGTCTCCGTGACCTGGAAGGACAGCGACGGCGTCATCAACGAATCCATCGCGCAATATCGCGACGACGGCTGGTGGGTCTATATCGACAGTCACACGCAAAAGAAGGTCGAGCCGACCAGCTGGCGCCCTGCCGCAAGCGACGACGACGATCAATAAGCGCGCCGCTGGTGAGGCCGGCTGCTTTCGAATAGCCTAAGCTGTTGATGTCGAGGCCGATTCGGGCTTTCCGGTCCGCGGTCGCCCTCTTGCTCGGAGGAAATCGCTATGGGTGTCGAAAGCTTGCTCGTCTTCATCATCATCGGTGCCATCGCCGGCTGGCTCGCCGGTCTCATCGTTTCCGGCTTCGGCTTCGGCCTGATCGGCAACATCATCGTGGGCATCGTCGGTGCGTTCATGCCGGCTGGCTGTTTCCGCGGATCGGCTTTTCCATCGGCCGCGGCACTCTCGCCGCGATCATCCATGCCACGATCGGCGCCATCATCCTGCTGGTACTGGTCAAGGTTCTGAAACGAGCCTGAGGCTCGACAACGCAAAGAGCGCGCCATGAAACAGAATACGCTCTATCTCGTCATCGGCGCGCTCGTCGTCGTGGTCATCGCGCTCGGCATCTATGTCTATCGCGAGCAGACCAAACCCAAGGGCGTCGAGCTCAAGATCGACGACAAGGGCATTTCGATCCAGCAGAACTAAGCCATGCGGGGGCGCGACATGGTTGCTTCTGACGCCCCGGAAGACGTCGATCAGCCCCCGATCACCGTGGCGGAGTGGGAGAGGCTGAACCGGCCGCCAAGGCGCGAGGCGCTGCTGCGCTATCGTTGGCGGGTGTTTCGCTTTCTGAGGACATCCGCACCGGTCAGCGAATTGCAGGGGCAAGAGCAGGTATTCCGCGATGCGGTCGTCGCCACCGTGGCCTTCAACCGGCCCGAAATGATCGAATGGCAGATCCACCTGGTACGCCGATACCTGGCCGAGCACGAAAGCTACATCGTTTTCGACAACAGCAACAAGGGCGAGGCAAGGGAAGCAATCCGCGATCTCTGCCGTCGCCAGCATGTCCCCTATGTCGCATTGCCGAAGAACAGGCTGGTCGTCAGCAGATCGCACGGTCAAGCGCTCAACTGGATCGTGCGGAATTTCTTGCCCAGGTTCGGGCCGAAGCTGTTCGGCTTCATCGATCATGACATCTTTCCGACTGA
>NZ_RZRR01000877.1:0-2312 GCF_003998555.1 Mesorhizobium sp. M7A.F.Ca.CA.002.09.1.1
CCGTTCAGGACCTGGTTGAGGAAGTCGAAGCGGAACCGGCCAAGCACGTTTGCCGGATCGATGCCGGTGGCGGCCTGGTAATTTTGCGAAAGCCAGGAGAAGCGCAGTTCGGCGTCCGTTTCCCAGACCCAGTCCGAACCGGCTTCGACGAGTTGGCGAAGCGCATCGTTCGAATCCATGCAAGAGGCGGACGATGAGGCATCGTCGCCATGCACTGTGGATCTGCGAGGCCCGCGCTTGCCGCGCGCGCCGATTGTTTCGTCCGCTTCCGCCATGCCGTCCCCACCCCGAAAACCAAGGCCGAACCCTCCTCCGCGGTTCGTCGGCGGAATCTGCCCGAGAAGCATTAAGGATCCGCTAACCTTAACGGTCGGTTGGACAGGATTGCGCGGCGCGGTCTGCTTCATTCCGCCCGGTTGTCGGCGGGGTCGAACCCGCTATATAAGCAACGGCAGGGGTATTGCTGATGCTTGGACGGATTGTGCCTTTTTTCATGGGGCTGGCGCTGCTTTTCGGCGGCGGTTGCTCGCGCAGTTATGACGGCACGGTCGTCATCCCGAGACCGCTTGATGTCCGGCGATTCTGGGATCGGCCGCCACCGAATGTCGACTATGGGCAATCCGAGGTCGAGAACGGCGCTTTTCCTGTGGCGCCGCAGCCGGACCGGCGTTTTTCCGAGCGCAAGGTCAGCCATGCCGCACCGAGACGGCACCAGACGAGGTTGCCTGCGTCCGCTTCCCTATCGGCGCCAGCGAAGCCGCTGACCTGCAGGAACGTCAGCGAGCCTGGCAAGAGAGCTCGCATGGTCTGCGATTAGATCGGAGCGGGTCCCTAAAAGCGGGACCCGGTTTTCGGATGGGATGCGATCAAGACGCGATCCGCGGATAGCTTCGGTGACCCGGCCTCACAGTGAAGCAGCGCCCTTTTTCGGCTCCTTCGCACCGAGCTTGTCGAGTGCAAGACGAACCTGACGCAGATCTTCCTGCCAGCCGTCATCGTCGTCCATCGGACCCTCCGAGGCAGCCCGCTGCAGCCCACGCGCCTCGGATTCGATCTCGCGCAGTTCGGCGATTTTCTGTTCGGTGGTCAGCGAGTCATCTTCGACGATCTCCAGTACCCGCATTTCCCGGAACGTAGCCACGGCGTTTCTCCCGGCTGATGTCGATCACAACGCCATGAGCGCCTCTCTGTTCCAGCCGGATCAGGCAACCGCATCGCAGCAGGCACGCCGCAACCGGTGATCGCCAATTGGGGAAGCCGGCGATCATTCGGCCGGGAAAAACGCCGGGCCGACCACGCGCACCGACCGCTTGCCGGCCTCGATCGAAAGGTGCTGGGCGGCACCTGGCGCTTCGGCATCGATTCCAGGGACGGCCGCAACCGTGCCGAGATCCGGCTTCGCCGTCGGCAGCGGAATAATGGCATTGCGCATGTTGGCGGGCGTCACAGTCCTGGCTCGCAGTTCGGTGACCCGCTGGTAGTATCGCTTGACGTCGCATGCCTTGAAATTCGCATCATCGCGATATCTGAAGGCTGCCGGCAGTTCGGTATAAGGCTTGCGCGTGTCGAGCGCGACCATCTGGTCGGTTTCGAGGCTGGCATCGTTCAACGTGTAGAGGTCGACGCTGGGGTCATCGCAGATGTAACGGCATTGATCGGCCGTCTCCTTCAGATCACCGCTGGCGGCGAATTGCGACTTTGGCGCCGGGAAGAAATACCCGTCCGACAGACGCACGCAAAACAGCATCGCATTGCCGCCGAACGTGGTGCTCGCCGATTGGGTGCCGGGCGCGGCGCGCGCAGACCGTTGCTTTGCCGAAGGCGCGCAGCCAAGCGCCACGAGGCGCGCCTGCAGACCCGCCGTGTCGCGGCCTGAATTCCCGGCGGCAGCGATCCGGCGCTGCACATCCGAGCGGCTCCTGGCGAGATCGGCGCAAGCGTTGAAGAGACCACCAAGCGAACTTTTCGCCGTGCACTGGCGCTGTCTCTCGATAGTCTGGATGGCTGCAAGTTGCCGGCGCAGTTGAGCAAGCTCCGGGTTCGCCCCGTTGCTGCGGCCACCCGAAAGCAACTGGCTTCTGATCGCGCCGCAGCTGTCCGCGTAGGACGGAAGCGTCCCGAACAAAACCGCCGCCAGCGAAATCAATGCGACCACCATGGAAGGCCAGAAACGGATCATCGGGACAACTCGGTCCTTTTTGCGGAGAACCCGGAATTACAGTCCATAACTTACACAAGTTTCAGCTATATGAGTAAACTCTAATTATCTCAAGAACTTCAGCCGGGGTAAGCTTTTGTCTATTGTATTATGT
>NZ_RZRR01000878.1:0-2308 GCF_003998555.1 Mesorhizobium sp. M7A.F.Ca.CA.002.09.1.1
GGCCAAGGATCTGTCGGGCTCGGCCACGGTGCTGCTCGTCGAGGACGAGGATGCCGTGCGCATGGGCGGCATGCGGGCGCTGACCTCGCGCGGCTACACCGTGCACGAGGCGTCGTCGGGCGTCGAGGCGCTGGAAGTGTTCGAGGCGCTGGGCGGCAAGGTCGATATCGTCGTTTCCGACGTGGTGATGCCGGAAATGGACGGGCCGACGCTGCTCGGCGAATTGCGCAAGCGCCAGCCCGACATCAAGTTCGTCTTCGTGTCCGGCTATGCCGAGGACGCATTCGCCAGAAACCTGCCGGCAGATGCGCATTTCGGCTTCCTGCCGAAGCCGTTTTCGCTCAAGCAACTGGCCACGATCGTCAAGGACGTGCTGGAGTCCTAAAGCCTTCCCCATGTTCCTCCTTGCGCAACGCCGTGACAACGCCATGATTGAGGGGTGAACGGCAGGAAGGCTTAGGGGAGCAACCGGTGACGCCGCACAACGAAGCGGACAAGGACGACTATGCCGACACGGTGTTGTTGCCGGGCGACCCGCAACGCGCCGAATGGATGGCGCAAACGTTCCTGGAAGCGCCGCGCTGCATCAATCGCCGACGCGGCACGCTTGGCTTCACCGGCTTGTTTCGTGGCAAGTCCATCAGCATTCAAGCGACGGGCATCGGCGTTTCATCGTTTCTGATCTATGCGCATGAACTGCTGGACCATTATGGCGCCCGGACGCTGATCCGTACCGGCACCTGCGGCAGCCTGACCGCAAAGGCAAAGCTGCGCAGCCTTGTCATCTCGCAATCGGCACAGGCGGAAAGCGCCCAGAGCGGCCAGGTTTTCGGCCTTTATGGACCGGCTGGCCCGGACCCGGCGCTCCTCGCATCGTCACGGGCCAAGGCGGTAGAATTTGGCATCGACCATCATGTCGGCCTGACGGTCTGCAGCGACATCTTCTATCACCCGGATGGGCGTGCCCGTTTTGCCGATGCACGGGCGCAAGGAGCCCTGGCCGTGGATATGGAAACCAGCGCGCTCTATGGCATATCGGAGCATTTCGGAGCACGTGCGTTGTCGATGTGTGTCGTGGTGGACAACATCGAGACCGGCGAACAGACCGACTATTCCGAGCGCCAGGCGCTTTTCACCGACATGAGCCGTCTGGCGCTCGCTGTCGCAGCCGAGAGCTAGAGTACGGGTCTACTGGGTCAATCCCTTGCGTACGGCAGCGACATCGCCGGACGAGACTGCAGGAGCCGCGTTGCCCCAACTGGCGCGCACATAGGTCAAGACGTCGGCGACCTCCTGGTCTTTCAGGCGCCAGGCCAGGGAAGGCATGGCGGGCGTCGTCGGTGCATCGGCCGTGTGCACGGCCTGGCTGCCGGCAAGGACGAGCCGGGCCAGTGTTTCGGCACTGCCCTGCGCGACGATCGAATTGCCGGCAAGGGAAGGGAAAAGCGCGCCTGACCCGGCACCATCTCCACCATGGCAGGCCGAGCAATTGTCGCGATAGATTGCCTCGCCCGCGGTCATCCGTGTTGCGTCAGGCTTTGCCGGTTGGGCGCTGTCGACATCCGAGCCCAGGCTCTTGAGGTAGACTGCAACCGCCTTGAGATCGGGATCGGTCATTTTCGACGTGGAGTTCTCGATGGCCTCCGCCATCGGACCGGAGGCAATCGAATGCGCATTGACGCCGGTCTTGAGGTATTTCACCAGATCCTCTTCCGACCATTTGCCCAGGCCCGATTGCGCATTGTTGGTGATGTCGGGGGCAAACCAGCCCTGCAGGGAGGCACCTTGCAGGAACTCGCTGTCCTTATCGGCGCCAAGGAAAGATTTGGGCGAGTGGCAGGTGCCGCAATGGCCCGCTCCCTGGACGATATAAGCGCCGCGATTCCACTCCGCCGACTTGGAGGGATCCGGCTGAAAGCTTGCTTCGGTGAAGTTGAGGGCATTCCAGCCCAGCATCGCCAGCCGGATGTTCAACGGGAACGGCAGCTGATTGGCTTCGACCTTGTTCGATACCGGTTGAACCGTCGTCAGATAGGCCCACAAGTCGGAAATGTCCCGATCGTTCATCCTGGTATAGGCGGGGTAGGGCATTGCGGGGTAGAGCCGCACACCATTGTGGCCGATGCCTGACTTCATCATGCTGCGGAAGTCGGCTTCCGACCAACTGCCGATGCCCGTCTCGCGGTCAGGCGTTATGTTGGGCGGCACAAGCGCGCCGAACGGCGTTTCGAGCGGCAGGCCGCCGGCCAGCGGTTTGCCCTCGGCTCGCGTATGACAGCCTGCACAGTCGCCGAGCACCGCCTGATAC
>NZ_RZRR01000879.1:0-2305 GCF_003998555.1 Mesorhizobium sp. M7A.F.Ca.CA.002.09.1.1
ATTCGAAGGAAACCCTGACCTTGTCGCCGATGTCGGGGCGGCGGGAAAAGCGGAACTGGTTCATGCGATTTCCCCCATCGAGTTCGCTTTGGCCTGCCTTGTGTCGTTGGAAGGATCGGCAATCAGCAGGCGCCGATCGCGGCCGAGCCAGAGTTTCACAGTGAGCCTCGCCTCATTGCCACCGCGCGGCTCGAACTCCTGGGCATCTTCGAGATCGAGGCCGGCTTCCGAAAACCAGTCGGCGATCTGCCGGTCGGAAAAGCCGAGCCGCATATGCGCATGCTCCTCGCGCAGGAATTCCAGCGCATGCGGCGCGAAATCGACGATGACCAGGCGTCCTGCCGGACGCAAAAGCCGCGCCGCCTCGTGGATGGCGCGGGCGGGATCGTCGAGATAGTGCAGCACCTGATGGATGGTGACGAGATCGAAGGCATCGCGCTCGACCGGCGGCGCGAAGATGTCGCCCTGCCGAACCTGCGCGTTCGAAACGCCGGCCTTGTCGAGATTGGCGCGCGCCACGGTCAGCATCTCGCGCGACATGTCGATCCCGACACCGCGCCGATAGAGCGGCGAGAAGATTTCGAGCAGCCGCCCGGTGCCGGTGCCGAGATCGAGCATCGACTGGAACGGCCGCTTGCCGACCAGTTTCAGCATTGCGGCTTCGACGGCGCGGTCCGGCACATGAAGCGAGCGGATATGGTCCCAGCTTGCCGCATTCACGGAAAAATACTCGACCGCCCGGTCCTGCCGCTTGCGCTTGACCGAGGCCAGGCGCTCAAGATCGCGCTCGACCTGCGGATCGGCGCCGCGAATGCCGGAAACCAGGCCCATGACGAAGTCACGCGCGGAATCCGCATCCGACAGGCGGAAGAAGGCCCAGGACCCTTCCTGGTAGCGGCCGATCAGCCCTGCCTCCAGAAGCAGCTTCAGGTGCCGCGAAACGCGCGGCTGCGACTGGCCGAGAATTTCGGTAAGATCGGAAACGGTGAGGTCACCGCGCGACAGAAGTGCCAGTATGCGCAATCGGCTGGATTCGGCCGCCGCCTTTAACGTATCCACCATAGTGTCGAGCGAGACATGCATCAGCGTATTCTCTTTGAAAAGATATAAACATATGTTTATGTCAGTTTTCGAAACCTTGCAAGCGCTATGTCGCTTCCGGACAAGAAAATGCCGCTTGTGTGGCGTTTTAAGAGACATGGGCCATGACTGGACCGCGTGAGATGTTCGAGGCCCGCGAAGGCGAGCAGAGGCTGGAAAACGATCCCGCACTGATGCCGCCGGATGACGGCATCGTCTTCATCGGCCGCATTGCCTCGCCGTGGACGACGCGCGAAACCTGCCCGAAGAACATGCGCGCCGCGCGCGAGACCGGGCAGAAGGCAGTGCTGACCATCGACGCGCCCTACCGAAATGGCTTACGGGGGCTGGAGCGCGCCAGCCACGTCATCATCCTGTCCTGGCTGCATCACGCGCCGCGGGACCTGATTGTGCAGAAACCACGCCATGCGGCCGAAGCAAAAGGCGTATTTTCGCTGCGCTCCCCTGCCCGCCCCAACCCAATCGGGCTGCATGTGGCCAGGCTCGTCGGGCTCGACCAAAACACCGGCCGCATCGATCTCGACGCCATCGACGTGCTCGACGGCACTCCGGTCATCGACATCAAACCTTATTTCGCCTCGACCGACGCCATTGCCGAGGCGACCATCGAAGGGCGCGACGAGCCCAACGGGGTTCGGCGATGACGGCGCCCACCGGTCGCCGCCGCGCCATCGCCAAGGCGCTGACAGCACTTCTGCCGCTGGCACCCTATGCCGACATGGAGAAGATCCGCGGCGACGCCGGCGCGGTCCACATGAAGACCTTGCCACCAGGCATCGCCGTATGGCTGGCGACGATTGCCCATATCCGCCACATGCACACAGATTACGAGAAACTGCTGAGCGAAGGTTACGACCGCGACTCGGCGCGTTTCTTCGTCATCGAGCAGACCAACGTCGTGCTCACTCGCTGGCGCGCGACGCGCCTGCTCGACGCGGATGACGAGGAGGAATGACCACGGCTACTTCCGCTTAAGCACTGCGACCGCATTATAGGGCTGACCATCGGCCTGGCCGATCCAGGTCCAGGACAGATTTCCCTTGAAAAACCTGACGGTGATGTTGCCGCCGTCGACGCATTTGTCCTGACCGTAGGTGATGCTCTCGTGGTATTCCGCCGAAATGCCGTCACTGGACGTCTGTGACAGCGATCCGCCGCAACCGAGTGACGGATAGTCGATCGACGCGCTGCCATCGTTGATGGT
>NZ_RZRR01000880.1:0-2304 GCF_003998555.1 Mesorhizobium sp. M7A.F.Ca.CA.002.09.1.1
CTGACGAACTGCACAGCGCATCAGAAAATCGAAATTGCCCCTGCCGCCCTGAGCCGCGATGGTCTTTACGCAAGCAGCCGGCTTAGGGCTGTGGAGGAACGTCGTCGCGGCAAAGCCCTGGGGCAAGGCCGCTTTGGCACGCCGCTGGTTCAAACCGGCAGCGAGGGAGGAATTGACTTGGCTGGTTCGGGCAAATCCGACACCGCGCGCTTGGGCATCAAAATGTCCCAGGAACTCGTCGTCGGCGCGATCTCGGCCGTCCTCTTCCTGGTGTTCTCGGCGACGCTCAACAATTTCCTGAGCCAAGGCAACATCCTTGCCATTCTCAAGAATGTCTCGATCCTGGGCACGCTGGCCGTCGGCATGGGGCTCATCGTCGTTGGGCGCGGCATCGACCTGACCATGGTGGCGGTGATGGTCGTCGGCGTCGCCTTCAGTATTTGGATCTCCACCTGGGGCGTCGACTTCACGCTGGCCGTCGTCTTCGGGGCCATCCTGGTCGCGGCCATCGGCCTGTTCACCGGCGTCATGGTGGCGGTGGCCGAAATTCCGCCGATCTTCGCCACCCTTGCCATCGCGTCCTCGGTCTACGGCTCTGGCCGCATCGTCTTTGCGTCCGACGTGCTCTATGCCCCCTCCGATATCGGCTGGCTGAAATTCGTCGGCAACGGAACCATCCTCGGCATCCCGATGTCGGTGATCATCTTCGCGGCGGTGGCCGCGCTCATGGGCTTTTTCCTGAGGAAGACCCGCTTCGGCCGGCTGGTCTATGCTACTGGCGACAACCCGAACGCGGCCCGCACGACCGGGCTGCCGACGCGCCCGATCATCGTGACGCAATATGTCATCAGCGCCCTCATTGCCTATATCGCCGGCATCATCATGCTGGGGCTGGTCACCGGCATCGACACGCGCCTCTACAATTCCAGCCTGATCTATGACGTGCTGCTGGTGGTCGTGCTGGGCGGCATCGGCCTCTCCGGTGGCCAGGGCGGCGTACGCAACGTCATCGTCGGCACCATCCTGGTCGGCATCCTGACCAACGGCATGACGATCCTGAACTTCAGCTACACCAGCCAGAACCTGATCAAGAGCGTGATCCTGCTGGGCGCGCTGGCGATCGACGCCATCATCAATCCGCGCGACGAGCAGACCTCGCAAAGCGGCGACATCTGAACAAGAACCGAGACATAAATCTGGGAGGATACCATGAAGTTGTTCAAGAACTGCCTGCTCGCGGGCATGACAGCGCTGGCGCTGCTGGGCGCGGCGAAAATCGCCACGGCGCAGGAAACCGATCAGGTCGGCCGCTCTACCTATCTCGAGGCGCTCAAGGGCAAGAAGGTCATCTTCGTGCCAATCTCGCAGGGCATGGACCTCAACCAGGCCTGGGTGGTGGTGTGGCAGCGTCACGCCGCTCGCTACGGCTTCAGCCTCGAAGTGCGCGATCCCTCCGGCGACACCAATGCCGGCATTCGCGCCATGCAGGGCGCCATCGCCGAGAAGCCGGACCTGATCATCGTGCAGAACCCCGACGTCCAGACCTACGCACGCCTGTTGAAACAGGCGCAGGCGGCCGGCATCAAGGTGCTGCAAGTCAACATGCAGTCGGCCACCCAGACGGACAGTTATGTCGGCAACGACTGGATCGAAATGGGCCGTCTCGAAATGGGCGAACTGGCCAAGCACTGCACCGGGCCCAATGCCGTCTCGCACAAGGTGGTCTGGCTCGCCGGCGTCCAGACGGGTGCCGCCAACATCTACATGCGCACCGGCATCGACGAGGTGCTGAAGGCCAATCCCGAGCTGCAGCTCGTCTCCGACCAGCCGGCCGATTACATGAGCGAAGAGGCCCGCCAGATCACCGAGACGGTCCTCCAGCAGCATCCGGACCTGTGCGGCATCATGGGCATCTGGGATAATGCTGAGGTCGGCGCCGGTGCCGCCGTCGTGGCCGCCGGCAAGCAGGACCAGGTGACGATCGTCACCAATGGCGCGGGCAGCGCCACGGGCTGCGAGAGCATCAAGAACGGGCTGCTCGACGTGATCTTCAACTTTAATGCCCCGATCCAGGCCGAGATCGCAGCACAACAGATTTCCGAGCTGCTGCAGCAGCCCGGCCGGCAGGCGGGCAGCGAGAAGACCATCTTCTTCGGCCCGATCACCCGCGTCGACAAGGCCAATGCGACCGGCAGGAATTGCTGGAAGCTGGACGAGCTCAAGTAACGGACTTCCTTGATGAGCATGGCTGAAAGCCTTGTGCGCTGGCGCTACCGCCTGCTCCCCGACCACGTGGTCGGGGAG
>NZ_RZRR01000087.1:0-10292 GCF_003998555.1 Mesorhizobium sp. M7A.F.Ca.CA.002.09.1.1
CCTCGCCATCGTCGAGTTTTTCGATCGCCAGTTCGATTGCGCCATTCGTTTCGGGCGCGGAGGCGATGGAATAGGAGCGGCGCGCCTGATAGCCGTCCGGCGCCGTCAGCCTGACGTCGACATGCTGCCCGGCGCGATAGGCGAAGGGCCGAGACGGCTGAAAAAAGAAGCTGGTGACACGCGGCGTGCGCTTTTCGATGCGGACGATGCCGGCTGTTTGCCAGGGCGACTGCACTGCCGCCGTATCGCTCATGGATCGTTCGTGTAGCGTTGCTCGCGCCATGGGTCGCCATAGATATGGTAGCCGCGCAATTCCCAGAAACCGGGCTCGTCGCGCGAGGTGAATTGCAGGCCGTTCAGCCATTTGGCCGACTTCCAGAAATAGAGATGCGGCACCAGCAGCCTTGCCGGGCCGCCATGATCCGGCGTGATCGGCTTGCCTTCGTAGAGCAGCGCGACCATGGCCTTGCCGGCGGTGAGATCCTTGACCGGCACATTGGTGGTGTAACCGTCGAACGCGTGCGCCAGCGTGAAGCCGGTCGGCGGCTCCACACCCGCGTCGGCAAGGATATCGTCGACCAGCACGCCCTGCCACGGCGTGTCGAACTTGGTCCATGCGGTCACGCAATGGATATCGCGCTTCATCTTGGTCAGCGGCAGCGCGTTGAACTCGGCCCAGTTCCATTTCTTGATCGGCCGTGGCCCATGTTTCAGCGTGAAAAACCAATCCTCGGTGCGCACGCGCGGCGTCGGACCGGCCGACAGCACCGGAAAACCCTGTTCCAGATATTGGCCGGGCGGGATGCGGGCATCGTCATCGGTTGGCGGGCGCCGTCCTGAAGAGAAACCTCGGGTGACCATCGCGGCAATCTCCTGCATCGGGCCGACATCAGCCTGATGCAATGTTCTCGAAGATGTCGTGGCGGGCAACCAAAATCTTGACGGCCGGAGGCCGGAGGGGATCGTCGCCGACGAACCCTGCCGGTCCCGTTCACGTCAAGGCCATTACTCAGCCATTGGCAAAAGGCACCGCGATGTAGATCTGAGCGTCGCCACGCTCGACCAGCAACAGCACCGACTTGCGGCCAGACTTGCCGGCTTGCGCGATTGCCTGGGTTACCTGCCTGGCGTTCTTAACCGGCACCTGATTGACGGCAACGATGATGTCGCCGGCCTGTATTCCGGAAGCGGCGGCGGCTTTGTCGGGATTGACGCTGGCAACCACCGCGCCGTGCTGCTTGCCGGCTAGGTTCATCTGCTGGCGAATGTCGGGCGTTATATCCATCAAGCCGAGCCCTATCGCCGGAGCGCGCCCGGCGCTGGGCGTGTCGGACCCGTCATCCAGCGACGCGGTCTTCGCATCGGCGCTGTTCTGGCCGACATCGACGGAAATCCGCATCGGCTTGCCTTTGCGCCAGACGTCGACCGTTTCCATGGCGCCCGGCGCGACATCGGCGACCGCCCGCGACAGGTCCTTGGGGTCCTTCACGTCCTGCCCGGCAAAGCTGGTGATGACGTCGCCCGTCTCGATGCCGGCCTTGGCCGCCGGCGAGCCGTCATTGACCTCTGAAACCAGCGCGCCGCCGGGATGGTCGAGCCCGATGGCGCTCGCGACATCCGGTGTCACCTCCTGGATCTGAACGCCGAGATAGCCGTACTGGATGGAGCCGCCCTTCATCAGCTTGGCCACCACCTTCTGGGCCTGGTCCGACGGAATGGCAAAGCCGACGCCGACGCTGCCGCCATTGGGCGAATAGATCGCCGTGTTGATGCCGACGACATTGCCCGCGACATCCACCAGCGGGCCGCCGGAATTGCCGTGGTTGATCGGCGCGTCGATCTGGATGAAATCGTCGAACGGCCCGCTATGCAGGTCACGGCCGCGCGCCGAGACGATACCTGCCGTGACGGTGGTGCCGATGCCGAACGGGTTGCCGAAGGCCAGCACCTGGTCGCCTGGCATAAGCTTGTCGGAATCGCCCCATTTGACGGTCGGCAGGGGTTTGTCCGACTTGATCTTCAGCACGGCGAGATCGTTCTTGGCATCGCGGCCGATGAGCTTGGCCGGAAGTTCGGTGCCGTCGTCGAGCGTCACCTTGATCGAAGAGGCCCCATCGATGACGTGATTGTTGGTGACGATGGTGCCGTCGGAGGCGACGATGAAGCCGGAACCCAGCGCCTCGGCGCGCTGCGGTTGCTGTTGCGGCGGCGTCTTGGGCGTCGGCATGCCCTGGTCACCGAAGAACTGGCGGAAATAGTCGTCGAAAGGCGAGCCGCCGTCGAAAGGAGAGGCATCGCTCATCGTTTCAGGCTGTGCCTTCATGACCGTGGTGACCGTCACCACCGCCGGCTTGTCGGCGGCAACGATGGGTGCGAACGAGCCATTGGGCGCAGTGATGCCGGCAACAGGTGTCTGGGTCGTCGGAACGGTGTTGCCCGCGCTTTGGGCGAAAGACATGACGAAGGGGGATATGATCAGCGCAGCGCCCAGCAAGGCCGCGACGCGATGCCTACGAAGGATATCTGACATGGTCGTTTGTCCGGGCGAGAGTTGATCCAGCGCCGTGGCCTCCCATGCGGGAAATCGGTCATCGGCGTGTCGAGGTTGCAATTGCCCGTCTCGCCTACATGGCAGCCAACCGGATCGACGGCCTTGCATCTAGGGCGCGGATTGGCCCGATTTAGGGTTTTCGGGCGACCTTACGAAGATTTAATATCCGCACGGCGGCAGGGTCACAAAGTCGTCGGGTCGCGCCTTGCTGCCTCGCTGGAGCCTCAGCCACCGGCGATTCGTCCGAGATAGGCCGTAGCAATCTCGCGCATGCGCTTGCCGTCGAAGCTCGGTCCGTGTCCTCCATGACCGATACGGATCGGCAGGTCGAGCAGGCGCCGCATCGTACTGATATAGGCGGCCCGGTCGGAATCCGGCAGGTCGTCTATCAGCATGGCGTCGTAGATGGCATCGCCGCTGAAGAACAGTCCGTCGGCCTCGTCGAACAGCGCGATCGAATCCGGTGAATGGCCCGGCAAATGCAGCACGCGAAATTGCCGGTCGCCAAGATCGACGACATCGCCCTCGTCCAGGGTTCGCGTCAACGGCGCGGGCGGGATCCTGTAGTCGGCCGACTTCCATCCGGACGCCGGCAGTTTCGAGACGGCACCCTCGAGGTCGTGGAACATGTAGGCGTAAGTCGCGGCCTCATCCATGGTCTCGAACCGAGCCGCGCTCATTCTTGGCCCGGCCCGCAACGGGAATTCATGCAGCGAGCCGACGTGGTCGAGATGGATGTGGGTGGCAACGACCAGCAACGGCTTGCCCTGCGGCGTCTCGATCTGCGGCGCCAGCGGACAGATGCCCATACCGGTGTCGACGAGCAGGTCGGCATCGCGACCGCGCAGATGCCAGATATTGGCCCGAACATAGGCATGCACGAAGGGCTCGGTCAGCATCGTCGTCTTGCCGTCGACCACGCTCCTGCTGAACCAGCTCGGCATCAAGTGTGAGTCCGGCATACGAAGTGAGCCGGGCATCAGGTGTGAGCCCGGCATCAGACGAAGGGCTTCCCGACCTTGTACTTTTCCGGCACCAGCCGCTTGAGATAGGCCATGCCGGCATCCGACAGCTGATTGACGTCGGGCTTCATGAAATCGTCAGGCATGTGGCGGGTCTTGCCGGCGACGTTCTTGAGCGGCACTTTCTTCAGCACCGTTCTGGTGCCGTCATATTGCAGCGCCACCGAGCCGCCGCCCTGTTCGGCGACGGTGACCGCGAAAGCGCCGGCATCGAAAGCCTCCTGCGCGTCGACCGCGCTGATGGCGCCGATATAGCCGCGCGGCATGTAGCCGAGCGCGTCGACGCGGGCACGCTTGCCGGGCAGGCCTTCCGCCAACGCGCGCTCGAGTGCGGCCGGCAGGTCGCTGCCCGACAGCTTGACGTTGCCATGCGCGTCGCGCTCAAGCTTGTCCGGCGGCACCAGGCTTTCGACCAATGCCTTGCCGTCGGCGGTGCTGACGCCTTCCGAAACGGCGACGATGCAGCGCTTGTGGCGATCGAGCGTGGCACGCACGTCGTCGATGAAGCCAGCGGCCGAGAACGGCCGCTCGGGCACGTAGACGAGATGAGGGCCGCTGTCGGGGTCGAGCTGCCAGGCAGCGGCAGCCGCGGTCAGGAAGCCCGCATGCCGGCCCATGACGATGCCGACATAGATGCCGGGCAGCGCGCGAAAATCGAGATCGACGGACAGGAAGGCGCCGGCGACGAACTCGGCCGCCGAAATAAAGCCCGGCGTGTGGTCGTTTTCCTCGAGATCATTGTCGATGGTTTTTGGCGCATGAACAAAGGCAATTGAGCCGCCGGCGGCGTCGGTCAGGATCTGCTGGGTACCCGACGTGTCGTTGCCGCCGATATAGATGAAGGCGTCGGCGCCGGCCTTCTTCAGGCCGTTGAGGATGACATCGCAATAGGCGGCGTCGGGCTTGTCGCGCGTCGAGCCGAGGGCGGCGCTCGGCGTGCCGGCAATCAGCCGCAGGCGGTCTTCCGGAATGGCGGAAAGGTCGACATAATTGCCGTCACGGATGCCGCGCACGCCATGGATCGAGCCCAGCACCTTGGCACCGGGATGCCGCTTGCGGATCTCCAGCGTCGCCCCGACAACCGTCTGGTTGATGACGGCGGTTGGGCCGCCGCCCTGCGCGATGACAAACGTTCCAGCCATGCTTGATTTCTCCCGGCGCGATGGTTTTCAAGGCACCTTGGCCTGTCTTGTCGCATCGCGCAACGGGAGTTTCGAGCGGCGCCAACACGCCGCATAAGCGTCAGACGACGACGACCGGATTTTTCTTGGAGACGCGGCTGTAGAGGTCGATGATGTCCTGGTTGATCAGGCGCACGCAGCCCGACGACATCGCTTGCCCGATGCTCCACCATTCGGGCGAACCGTGGATGCGATAGCCGGTGTCCTTGCCGTCCTGGTAGATGTAGAGGGCACGCGCGCCGAGCGGATTGGTGAGGCCGCCGGGCTGTCCGGCCTGCCATTTCACCAGTTCAGGCTTGCGGGCGATCATCTCCGGCGGCGGCGTCCAGGTCGGCCATTCCCTGCCGTACTGGATGTTGGCGCGGCCGGACCAGCGGAAACCGTCCTTGCCGATGCCGACGCCATAACGGATGGCATCGCCGCCCGGCTGGACCAAATAGAGCATGCGCTCCTTGAGATGGACGACGATGGTGCCGGGCGCCTCGCCTGTCGTGTCGACGACGATCTGGCGGCGGAATTCCGGCTTGACCTTCAGATATGGCACTTCCGGAACGTTGAAGCCGCCGTCGGTCAGCCCGGCATACATGACCCCGGGACTGGTGACGTTCTTGTCGACGCTGATGCTTGGCCGGATCGGCCGCACGGAACCCGTGGTGACGTCGTCGAGCTCGAGCGCCGGCAGGCCGCCGCCCGAGGTCGAGCAACCGGCGGCGCTCAGCAGCGCAAGCGCCCCTGCCCCGGACAGGATGGCGCGGCGGGAAAGATGATGATCGGTTTCGATTGCGTCGCCATTTCGCGGCGGCGTCAGACCTTGCGGCAACTCACGCATATACCCAGACCCTACGCTGTCGGCGGGAAGCACGGTCCGGCCGGATAGCAGGCATTTTCCTCATTCATGGTTGATAAAGCGTGAAGACCTTGCACAGCCTGCATTTGCGCATGGCCTTGGCGATGTTCGACCTTCTTGCCTGAACTTGAACGAAGGCTGCTGCACAAAAAGACCTCGGTCGAGTCATATTCCCGGCGCCGGCGTCTCCTACTCCTCGAACCATCAGCGAGGGGCCTCCATGTGCAAGACCTTAAAAACCGACATCAAGCTTTTTGCCGCTGCCATTGTCGCGGCGGCAACCGTTCTCGGTGCCAATGTCAGCCTGGCCGATATAGTGAGCACGCTGAGCGGCGCGAACTGACACCGATCTGCCGCTGGCGCAGTTAGGGAAATCGCCTCTTTACATTCTCCCGGGCCTAAGGATTTATCCTCTTCTTTAAGCTCAAAGGAGACGAGCATGTCCTTCGAAAACTGGGCCGCCTTCGCTGCCGCATCGACGATCCTTCTCATCATTCCAGGTCCGACCATCCTGCTGGTCGTGTCCTATGCGCTGGGCCAGGGCTGGCGTACCGCTCTGCCGATGGCCGTCGGCGTGGCGTTGGGGGATTTCACTGCGATGACGTTGTCGATGCTGGGTATCGGCGCGCTGCTGGCGGCCTCGGCGACCGTCTTCACCATCCTGAAGCTGATCGGCGCCGGTTATCTGATCTATCTTGGCGTGAAACTGTTTCGCGCCGGCGGCGCGTTGAAGGCCGAACCGCGCACCGACGCGGTCTCCTCGGCCAAGATGATGGCGCACGCCTGGCTGGTCACCGCGCTCAACCCGAAAAGCATCACGTTCTTCGTTGCCTTCCTGCCGCAGTTCCTCGACCGGCACGCCGATTTCTGGACGCAGATGCTGATCT
Source organism: Mesorhizobium sp. M7A.F.Ca.CA.002.09.1.1 (assembly GCF_003998555.1). NCBI lineage: Bacteria > Pseudomonadati > Pseudomonadota > Alphaproteobacteria > Hyphomicrobiales > Phyllobacteriaceae > Mesorhizobium > Mesorhizobium sp. M7A.F.Ca.CA.002.09.1.1. Next base: position 6,489 of record NZ_RZRR01000087.1, read on the forward strand.
TCGAGACGACCTTCCTGGCGCTCGCCTTCGCCAATGCCTTCGGCTATGCGCTGATCGCGGCACGCGCACGCAACGTGGTGCGCAATCCCAAGGCGATCCGCATCTTCAACCGCACCGGCGGTACGCTGCTGGTCGGCGCCGGCATCGCCACGGTGGCGATGCGTTCCAGCAATTAAGCTGTCTTTTTGACCGGCCTTACCATTTGACGCTGAAGCCCAGATTGCCTTCGAGGATCCGACGCTTGTCGCCACCGAGATTGGTGGTGTAGTCGCCGGTGGCGAAGATGCTGACCTTGTCCGTCACCTTGGCAATCACGCCGCCGCCGAACTCGAACGAGGTCGATCTGCCCTCGGTCGAGATGTCGGTGGTGTCGAAATTGACATGGCTGGTGCCGCCGAAATCGTGCCAGATGTTGGCCTTGAGATACGGCTGCAGCGCCATGCCATTGATCGCTGTTTCGCCTTGCAGCCGTGCGCCGAGCCGGCCGGTCACGCTGCCGTCCGTATCGAAGGAAACCGAAGCAAAGCGGTCCGACGCATCGTCGAGCGACAATTGCTGCCAGACCAGTTGCGCCTGCGGTTCAAGCGTCCAGCCTTGCGCCAGCGCGATGGGATAGCCGCCTTCCAGCGAAGCGGTGACGCCGGTCCCGCCGACGTCGATGCCAATGTCGCGCGACGATGTTGCGTTGCCGCCGAAGAAGGTGGCCATGAGGACGCCGTCCAGGTACCAGCCACCCTGACCGATCCGGGTCCAGTAGCCGCCGATACTGGTGCCGTTGATATCCATGCTGCCGACGGACAGATTGTCCCTGCCCAGCGCCTGGCCGCGCACGTCGCCATTCATGCTGGCATAGGCGACGAACAGGCCGGCGCGATCGGTCTGGCCCGACGCGGTTTCGCGGCCGAACAGATCGAAGCCCGCCTGGAGGCCGAACAGGGTGCCGTCAAAGGACGGCGATACCGTTCCTGAATAGGCCATCTTGCTGTCCTGACCGAAGATGCGGCCCCAGACCGGCGACAGCTCGGTGTTCGACAACAGGCTCTGCTCGCCGCGCCGTTCGTGGAATGTGCCGAGCGTCGTCATCGCCAGATGTTCGGCGACCGGCGGCAAGGCCGAATAGACCGGAACCTCGATGCGATAGAGCAGGATTTCCTCGCCCGCCGCCGGTGTCGGCAGGTCGGGCACCTCAGTTGGCACCACCGGCGGTGGCGGGGGCGGATCCGCCACTGGTGCCGGTGGTGGTGCCGGTGGTGTCGCGGGCGGCGGATCGGTCGGCACGACCGGCGGCGCCGGATCAACCGGATCGGGATCGCCGGGGGTGGATTCCGGCGGAGGCGGCGGCGCAGGGTCGATGGGCGGCGGCGGCGGCGGTTCGGCCGCCGGCGGCTCAGGTGCCGGCGGCGGAGCAGGCTCCAGCGCCGGCGGGGCTGCGGCCGGCGGGGCCGGCGTGTTCAGCGTCGAGCGCAGGTACCAGTTCTCCTCGCTGCCGGCGCTGACGCCGCCCTTGAACAGATAATATTCAAAGGCCCCGGCGGCGACCGGGGCGTCGAGCGCGAATGTCGTGGCGCCCGAGGTGGCGCCGTTGATTGCCTGGATGACCATGATGCCGTCCTGCGTGGTCGCAGCCCCCGCGCCGCCGAGATTGACCACGGAGATGCCGGTCGAACCGGAAGCCGTTCCGCTCGACAGGACCAACTTGTCGGATGCGGAGGAATCGTCACCGAGCTCGGTCTGGATAAGCAGCAGGCCACCCAGGCCGACATAATTGCCCGAAATCGTCAGGCTGTCGGTGGCGCCGGTGCTGCCATTGGTCAGGTCGATGCGCCCGGCATTGGTGACCTGCGCCAGCTGGCCTGCCGTAAACGCCTGGATCGCCGCATTGAAGCCGCCGCCGTAGAGCGTGCTTGCGGCATCGACACTGAGCGAACCCGTGCCGGTGCCGCTGTCGCCGAGCACCAGATTGCTGTCCATCGTCAGCTGGGTGTCATTGGTGGCGTCGATGCTTTCCCAGTTCTGGAGCCGGCTGACGCCATCCAGTTTGACGTTGTCCAGGGTCAGCGCATCGGTGCCGGCACCACCTGATATGGCATCCGTGGCACCGAGATTGGCGTTGGTGAGGTTGCTGAGCCTGGCGGTGTCGTTATCGCCGCCGAGATCGACGGAACCATAGATGATGCCGCCACCGTTCCAGACGAAATTGTCGGCGCCAAAGCTCATCAGTATATCGCCACCGACCGTGCCGCCGGTGACCGTGACGCTGTCATTGCCGCCGCTGACGCTGATGTTGCCGCCGATGGTGCCGCCCGACAGGATGATCGTGTCCTTGTCGAAGCCAGTGACGAGGTTGCGGTCGATGGTGCCGCCTGACATGTTGAAATAGTTCTGATCGAGCTTCATGTTGACCCGGCCGATGCGGCCACCGGTCATCACGGCGTGGTCGCCATCGTCGAAGAAATCGACGATGCGTCCGCCGGTCATGGTGAAGGTGTCGAGGCCGTCGCCCTGGTTGAGCGAGCCGATCTGGCCGCCGCTCATGTTGAAGTCGTCGATGCCGGCGCCCTGCTGGACATTGCCGGTGACGGTGCCCGCGCCAATTTTGAAGAAATCCGTGCCGCCACCCTGATCGACGGTGCCGGTTATGGTGCCTGACTGCATGTCGATGCCGGTCCGTGCCGACGCCAAAGGTCACATTGCCTGATATCTGCCCGGTGCCGCCGGCGGGAAAATTCAGCGTGTTGTCGCCGTCGAGATCGGTGAGGCTGCCGGCTGAGTCGCCGCTGTCACAGGTGTAGACGGTGTTTCCGGCGGATGGAGCCAGCACGCATGCGGCAAACGCGGCGGAGTTGGGCAGCAACGCAAAAGCTGTAGTTGAGAGGATGCTAATAAGCCACGGATGTAACGGATGCGGCTTTCGCCGTTGCGAAGCAATTGTCACCTGCGCATCCGCCGAACGACTGTTCGGAAGCGAGTTCTTCACATGCCGCATCGCGTCCCCTCTCGATTCGCGATTTCCAGCCCCCGCCAGCCGCCGCAATGAAGACACAATTCATTCAATTTTACAAAGCCTAATCTGCCCCGCATGGTTGCTAAACTGCAAAGACTACTGAAAGGTCTGGCGTAGCGCACGGTTGGCGTGTCCGTGGCCTATGCTTTAGGATCGCTTTGGGCCGAAGGATCAAGGGCCTGTCACGGGTCGATAAAGGACATCGCATGGCAATCAGGGACGCATTCGGCCTGGCACTTTCGGGCGCGACGGAGGCGGGATTCACGCCTTACAGCCAGGCAGTGCGTGAACTGCAGTGCTTCATCGGCGATCCCGTAGCTTCCGTCGACCGCGCCATCGCGGAAGATCCCGGCTTCGTCATGGCCCATGTCTTCAAGGGATATCTGTTCGGCCTCGCCACCGAGCGGGAGGCGACGGCCGTGGCCAAGGCTTGCCACGAGGCCGCACTGCCGCTTGCCGCGACCACGCGCGAGCGGGCGCATGTCTCGGCCCTTGGCCATCTCGCCAGCGGGCGCTGGCATGAGGCCAGCCGCGTTCTCGAGGACATCACCATCGAGACCCCGCGCGACGGGCTGGCGCTGCAGGTCGGCCACCAGATCGATTTCTTCACCGGCAATGCCCGCATGCTGCGCGACCGCATCGCTCGTGCCCTGCCTTCGTGGCAAAGCGGCATGCCCGGCTACCACGCCATGCTCGGCATGCAGGCTTTCGGGCTGGAGGAAATGGGTGACTATGTCAGGGCCGAGCAGCTTGGCCGCGAGGCAGTCGACATCGAGCCGCGCGACGGCTGGGCGCAGCAC
>NZ_RZRR01000881.1:0-2303 GCF_003998555.1 Mesorhizobium sp. M7A.F.Ca.CA.002.09.1.1
CTTGAGAACAGCGAAACGTGACATGCGCTTGTGAAACGGCAGGCTGATATTTTCCTGGATGTTGAAGCCGCCGACGATGCCGTTCTCGCCGCGGTCCTTGGCAACGAGGAACACGCCGGCGGCGATCGCCTCGCCGGCTGTTTCAGGCGCATAAGGCCTGCCGTTCAGCGTCATTGTGCCGGCCAGCGGCTGGCGCACGCCAAACAGCGTCTCGGCAAGCGCCGTCTTGCCGACGCCGACGAGGCCGGTGATGGCAACGACCTCACCGTCGCCGAGCGTCAGCGAGATCGGCCGTGCGCCTTGTGCGATGCGCAGACCGTCTATCTTGAAGACGGCATTGGCCGAATCCCTGACAACAATCCGGTCGAGATGGATCTTGCGGCCGAGCATGGCGTTGACCGCGCCTTCATAGTCGAGCGGTTTCTTGTCGAAAATGCCTGAGATGATCCCGTCCCGCATGGATACGATGCGGTCGGCCAGCCGCCTTATGTCCGACATACGGTGCGAGATGTAGAGGATGGCCACGCCTTGCTCGCGCAGCCTGTCGATCAGGGCAAACAGCCGATCAGCCTCGGCGCTGGAGAGCGATGAGGTCGGCTCGTCGAGGATCAGCACTTTCGGCTTGTGCGCCAGCGCGCGGGCAATCGCCACCATCTGACGATCGGCCAGCGAAAGATCACTCACCCGCGCCTTCAAATCGATGGCCAGCCCCATGCGGTCGGCAACCGTCTTGGCCTCTCGCCGCACGCGCATTGGATTGAACAGGGTCGGCGCACCGCTGCCGCTCAGCCGGTCCAGCGTCAGGTTGGTGGCGACGTCGAGATCGGCGACGACACCGTCGTTGATGTTCTGATGCACGGTGACGACGCCGGCGCGGATCGCCTCGGCCGGGGTTTTCGGCGCGAAATCCTGGTCGGCGAGCGCCATCGTCCCGCCGCCGCGTTCGTAGACACCAGAGATGATCTTGACGAGGGTGGATTTGCCGGCGCCGTTGGCGCCCATCAGCACGGTCACTTCACCGGCATGCAGTTCCAGCGAGACGCCGCCAAGCACCTCGTTATGGCCAAAGGATTTCCTCAGTCCCTCTACGCGGAACACGGCATTGCCGACCATGCGTTCCTCCCTGACATGACGCTATGGGCTGTATCGGCAATTGTCAACACGATTGACAATTGCCAGATCGCTTCCTAGCTTGGCCCGGCCGCCACGCCTCCGTTATGTTGGAAGCGCATATGCGGGAGGATAACGATGACTGAAGAATTGCCGTTCGAAGCCCTATCGGTCGAAACCCTGGCTGCACGCCTTGGCGGCAACGAGGCGCTGTGCGCGAAGATCGGCAAGGACACCGGCGCCTGGAAGGTCCGCGAGGTCGGCGACGGCAATCTCAACCTGGTGTTCATCGTCGAGGGCGCCAGCGGTGCGGCCGTGGTCAAGCAGGCCCTGCCCTATGTCCGCCTGGTCGGCGACAGCTGGCCGCTGCCGTTGAAGCGCTCCTTCTTCGAATATCACGCGCTGACCAGGCAAGAGGCGCGCGCGCCGGGCTCGGTGCCGGCGATCCATTATTTCGATGAAGGTCAGGCGCTGATCATCATGGAATATCTTGCGCCGCCGCATATCATCCTGCGCCGTGCCCTGATCGACGGCCGCCAACTGCCGAACATCGCCCGGGATATCGGCCTGTTCATGGCCCGCACGCTGTTTCGCGGCTCCGACCTGCATATGACCGCCAAGGACCGCAAGGCCGATCTGGCGCTGTTCGCCGACAATGCCGAGCTTTGCGACATCACCGAAAACCTCGTGTTCTCCGATCCCTATTTCGATGCCAAGATGAACCGGCACACCTCGCCGCAGCTCGACGGCCTGGTCGCCGAACTGCGCGCCGACCGCGACCTCAAGGTCGAGGCGCAGCGGCTGAAGCACATCTTCGCCGCCAATGCCGAAACGCTGCTGCATGGCGACCTGCATTCCGGTTCGATCATGGTCACCGACACGGAGACCCGGATGATCGATCCGGAGTTCGCCTTCTACGGCCCGATGGCTTTCGACGTCGGCATGCTGCTTGCCAATTTCTGGATGTCCTTCTTCTCGCAACGCGGTCACGAACAGAAGGGCAAGCGCGACGCCATGCGCGCCTATCTGCTCGGTGTGACGGTCGAGACCTGGGCGGTGTTCCGCGCCGAGTTTTCGCATCTATGGCGCAGCGAGCGCACCGGCATGCTCTACCAAAAGAGCCTGTTCGAGGACCAGGGCGACATCCTTGCCTCAGAGCAGGCGCTCGACCATGTGCTGCACCAGATCTGGAC
>NZ_RZRR01000882.1:0-2301 GCF_003998555.1 Mesorhizobium sp. M7A.F.Ca.CA.002.09.1.1
GTGCACCGACATCGACGATCTCGGCCTGCGCCGAGGCCACACCGGCGTCGGCTTCCGCCAGGCTTGCCTGATAGTCGCTGTCGTCGATGCGCAAGAGCACGTCGCCGGCTTTCACAGACTGGTTGTCGGTGACCGCGACATCGGTGATACGACCCGATATCTCGGCACCGATCGTCACCGTGCGGGCGTCGATGAAAGCATCGTCGGTCGATTCATACTGACGCGCGTCCAGCCACCACAAGACCAGCCCTACGGCAATCAGCAGCACTGCGAGCAGGATGGCGATGGATATGTAAGGGTGCCGCCGAGGGAAGCTCAGCAGGCTGGGCTTTGGTTCTCCGGCCTGCTTATCCTGCTTGTGCTCCTGACCGACGTCTCTCCGGTGCTTTGGCGCCGCCTCTGAGGTGGCCCTGCGTGACGTGGCGTGCGTGTCGCCGGTTTCAGATTCTTCGGTTTGGGTTTTCGCGTCCACGGGAGAACTCCCAGGAGTTTTGACCGTGGCCAGTCAACGACAACTGGTCGTAAAAGGTTCCTGGCGACCGGGCACGGTTTCGCGCCTGGCGGAATTGGTTCAGCCGATTGCCAACCTGACCACGATGGCCAGGATCACGATACCGACCAAGCCGGCTATGAACATAACCCGACGCGTGCGCGTTCGCAGGATGATCTCGCCCTGTCTCGCCTGCTCCGCAGAGAACACAGGTCCATTGTCACCGTCCTTGTCATGCCGACCATCGCTCATGATCGCCTCCTTCCGGCCCTTGGCACACACCGGCTCTTGGCACACAACCATCGCTCGACAGGCGAGGTTCCGGTTATATCGATCCCGCCAGCAGAAAAAGGATCACAGGCTCGTGAGGAGGGAACTTTGTCCTCCGCGACTGGTTTGGGCCGCTTGAGACCCAGCCAGCCCGGAGCCAGCCATGCCCGATGCCAAGATGTCCAGTGGCCTGAGCAGACGCATGTTCATGACGGCCTCTGTTTCGGCGGCGGCGGCGATGCCGCTTGTGAATTCCCCGACGAGAGCTGCCCAGCCAGCGTCCGCAAAGCCAGCCGAACCGCGCGACTTGTCGGCGGTTTCAATGCGTATCAACAAACAGACCTACAATCTCGCGCTCGACAATCGAACCAGCCTGCTTGACGCTCTGCGCGACCACGTCGGCCTGACCGGCACCAAGAAAGGTTGCGATCACGGTCAGTGCGGCGCCTGCACGGTTCTGATCGATGGAAAGCGGGTACTGTCCTGCTTGAGCTTTGCCGTCATGAACCAGGGGCGGGAGATCACAACGGTGGAAGGCCTGGCCTCGACGGACGGGGAACTGCATCCGGTCCAGCAGGCCTTCGTCGACCACGATGCCTTTCAATGCGGCTATTGCACACCGGGTCAGATCATGTCCGCAATCGGTTGCATCAACGAAGGCCATGCTGGATCGGAAGATGACATTCGCGAATATATGAGCGGCAATCTATGTCGCTGTGCGGCGTATCCCAACATCGTTGCGGCGATCGTCCAGGCGCGCGACGAGATCAGGAGGGCTTAGGATGCGCCCCTTCGTTTATGAAAGACCAACCAGCGTCTCCGCTGCAATCGCCATGGCATCCCGTGTCGATGCCGTGCGCGTTCCGCCAACCGGCGCCGACACGCAATTCATCGCCGGCGGCACCAATCTGGCCGACTACATGAAGCTCGGTGTCGCGCGGCCGGACCGACTGCTTGACCTCAACACTCTTGCCGAGCCAGCCTTGCGGCAGATCAGGATAAACGATAACACGATCCGGTTTGGTGCACTGGTCCGCATGGGTGAAGCAGCCGACAACGATGACGTCCGGCGGCGTTGCCCCGCCCTTGCCGACAGCCTGAAATTCGCCGCCAGCGGTCAGCTTCGCAACATGGCGAGCCTGGGCGGCAATGTGCTGCAACGTACGCGCTGCGAGTATTTTCGAGAGATTTCCTGGCCGTGCAACAAGCGCGAACCCGGCTCCGGTTGCGCTGCGATGGAAGGGTCCAATCGCCAACACGCCGTGCTGGGTACGAGCGATGCCTGCATCGCCACGTATCACGGCGATTTCGCGCAGGCGCTGGTTGCGCTCGATGCCACCGTCGAGATCGAAGGTCCGCGGGGAAGGCGCACGCTTGCATTTGCCAAGCTGCACAAACGGCCGGGCGACACGCCCGACATCGAGACGGATCTCGCCGCCGACGAGCTCATAACCGCCATCGAAGTGCGGCTCGAACGGTGGAGCAGCCGGTCGCGCTATCTGAAGATTCGTGATCGCGAATCCTACGCGTTTGCGTGGGCG
>NZ_RZRR01000883.1:0-2299 GCF_003998555.1 Mesorhizobium sp. M7A.F.Ca.CA.002.09.1.1
GCCCAGCACCGCGCGGCTGGCCTTGTCGAGAAGATGCGGCGTCGTGGCCAGCGCCTCGACGTAGCGATCAACAGGCCAGTTGTCGCGGAAATGCGCATCGGCGAGCCGGCGCAGCCCCAACGCCAGTGAGGCATCAGAAGACGCCGTGGCATCCTTTGTCTCGGGACTGAGGCGCGCGATGTGGGAGAGCGCGACGGCGATCAGCGCCTGCAGGACCCTGTCTTTGCCGGCTTGCGCCTCGGCGTATTCGGCGGCGATCATCTCCAGCACCGCCGCCAATCTGGCCCACGCTGCGTGCTGCGGCATGCCGTCGGCAAAGACCGGCCGGTCCAGCGGCAGCAGGCTGTGAGCCGCGATGGCCGCAAGCGCGCCGTCGGCGACCGAGACGACGATGGCGTCGGTGCCGGGGCCGATCGAGAAGCCGTGCACGATAGTGCTCGGCACGAAACTCACGGCAGGCGCCGAAAAGTCCCAGGATCGGTCTTCGATGCGGTAGGTACCGGAGCCGCTGGTCCAGAAGGTGATCTGACCCATCTGCGGGTGCTTGTGCGCGGCGACCTCACCAAGATGGATATTGCCGCGCGCAAGCACCGTCTCGACATGCAGAAAACCGACATCGAGCGGCCGCACCGGCTCGCCATAGACGAAGAAGTCGGGGATGGATCTCTGGCTCATGACGCCGGAAAAAGTCCAATCGGTTTTGCCGTTCCGTCCATAACCGATCGATGCCCAGGGCGCTAGGGTTACGGCTTAAGAGGAGGACCATCATGCGATCAGAAGACTTCCGCACCGATAAGGCACGCCCATTCACCGGGGCCGAGTATCTGGAGAGCCTGCGCGATCGCCGCGAGGTCTATATCAACGGCGAACGCATTGCCGACGTCACCACGCATCCGGCGATGCGCAATTCGGCGCGGTCGCTGGCGCGCCTCTACGACGCCCTGCATGATCCAAAGCGGCGGGACGCGCTGACGTCACCAACCGACACCGGCTCGGGCGGCTACACCCACAAATATTTCCGCGTTGCCAAGTCTTCCGCCGAGCTTGTTGCCCAGCAGACGGCGATCGCGGAGTGGTCGCGCATGTCCTATGGCTGGATGGGCCGCACGCCCGACTACAAGGCGGCGCTGATGAACACGCTCGGCGCCAATGCCGACTGGTACGGGCCGTTCAAGGACAATGCCCTGTCCTGGCACAAACGCGCGCAGGAAGCCGCGTTGTTCATGAACCACGCCATCGTCAACCCGCCGATCGACCGCCACAAGCCGGCCGAACAGGTGAAGGATGTCTTCGTCCACATCAACAGGGAGACGGACGCCGGCATCTACGTGTCCGGCGCCAAGGTGGTGGCGACGTCCTCGGCGCTGACGCACTACAATTTCCTGGCGCAAGGGTCGGCGACGGTGACCGAGGATCCGTCGCTGTCGGTGATGTTCATCGTGCCGATGAATGCGCCGGGGATAAAGATGTTCTGCCGCGTCTCCTACGAGCAGACGGCCAACACGGTGGCGGCACCCTTCGACTATCCGCTGTCGTCGCGCTTCGACGAGAACGACGCGATCCTGGTGCTCGACAATGTCTTCATCCCCTGGGAGGACGTGCTGGTGCTGCGCGATGCGCAAAAAATCCTGTCCTTCCATCCGGCCTCCGGCTTCATGCATGGCTACTGCTTCCAGGGCTGCACGCGTTTCGCCGTCAAGCTCGACTTTCTCGCCGGCCTGCTGGCCAAGGCGCTGCGCGCCACGGGCGGCGATGCTTTCCGCGGCAACCAGGCGGCACTGGGCGAGGTCATTGCGCTCAGGCACATGTTCTGGAGCTTTTCCAACGCCATGGCCTACAACCCGATCCCATGGGCGAATGGCGCCGTCCTGCCCAACCTCGAAGCCGCCCTTGCCTACCGCACCTTCATGTCGGAAGCCTATCCGCGCGTCATCGACACCGTGCGCCGGGTGATCGCCTCGGGGCTGATCTACCTGCCGTCGTCGGTGCGCGACTTCAACAACCCCGAGATCGACAAATATCTGGCGCAATATGTGCGCGGCTCCAACGATATGGGCCACATCGAACGCATCAAGATCATGAAGCTGTTGTGGGATGCGACCGGCACCGAGTTCGGCGGCCGCCACGGGCTCTATGAGCTCAACTATGCCGGTGCGCCGGAAGAGGTACGGCTGCAGGTGCTGAAAGGCGCCGAGCGCGGCGGGCGGCTGAAGGCGATGGAAGAGCTGGTCGACACCTGCATGGCCGATTATGACGAGAATGGCTGGACCGGCGATACCTGGTTCAATCCGCTTGTCTC
>NZ_RZRR01000884.1:0-2296 GCF_003998555.1 Mesorhizobium sp. M7A.F.Ca.CA.002.09.1.1
CACATCCACATTGTGCTATCGAATTGGCGTCCAGGACGCGGATACAGGGGCGAATTCAGATGAACTCGACCGGATGGATGCATCTCGGAATTCTGTTGGTGGTGTTCGCCGGCGTCGTTCTCTTCTTCCTTCGGCGCATGATTCTGCCCGGCCCCAAAGAAGGCTCTCAAGGTGAGTCCGTGGGCGTCGGCAATGGTGATTACTCCGGGTATGACGGCTATGGCGGTCATTCCCACGATGGTGGCGGCCATGGTGGCGTCGGGCACTAAATTCATTCCGCAGCCTCCGATCCCCTGGCATAGCGCGCCAGCCGCTCATTGAGCGTGCCGGTGTGCAGTTCGAACATGTGGTTGTCTTCGTCGTAGAAATAGATCGAGCGGCCTTCACCCTCGACGCGCGGGCGCGGCGGGCGCATGTCGAGGCCGAGCCTGCCGATGCGCTCGGCATAGCGGTCGAAATCGGCGTCATCGATCTTGAAGGCGATGTGGTTGTAGCTGCGCTCCGGCAAGGGTTCGCCCTCCATGATGGCGACCCAGATGTCACCGATCAGGAAGAATTTTTCGGGCGACAGCGAGAACTGCCTGGCGTCGCTGACATAGACTTCGCGTGCGTCGAATACGCCCTCGAGGATTTCGGTCATCCGCTCGAGATCGCGGACGATGAAGGTCATGTGGGAAAGGCCCTCGATCATTCCGCGGCCTCCCGCTTCTCTTCGACCTTCACGGGGTTTTGGCGGGCGTCATATTCGGCACGCATGCGGCGCACGAGATCGAGTTCGGCCTGGAAATCGACATAGTGCGGCAGCTTCAGATGCTCGACGAAGCCGGTCGCCTGGACATTGTCGGAGTGCGAGATGACGAACTCCTCGTCCTGGGCCGCGGCGACGACATCCTCGCCGAGCTCCTTCGCGCGCAGCGCCCGGTCGCAGAGTGCCACGGCCATCGCCTTGCGTTCGCTCTGGCCGAAGACCAGGCCGTAGCCGCGGGTGAATTGCGGCGGCGCCTTGGCCGAGCCTTTGAACTGGTTGACCATCTGGCATTCGGTGACGCGGACAGTGCCGAGCGGCACCGAGAAGGGCAGTTCGGGCACGTCGAGCTCCAACTCGACTTCGCCGATGCGGATCTCGCCGACGAAGGGGTGGTTGCGGGCATAGCCGCGCTGGGTGGAATAGCCGAGCGCCAGCAGGAACCCTTCATCGCCGCGTGACAGCGCCTGCAGGCGGATGTCGCGCGCCATCGGGAATTCGAGCGGCTCGCGGGTGATGTCGCCGGGGACATGATCCTGCGGCATGTCGCCATCCGGTTCGATCAAGCCTTCGCGGGCGAGGATCGCCGAGACGCGCGGCATGGCTTGCGCTTCCGTGTCGCGCAGCAAGGGCTCGGCGACATCGGCGCCGGCGGCAAGCTCGGGATCGAGCAGCCGGTGGGTGTAGTCGAAGGTCGGTCCGAGCAACTGGCCGCCGGGCAGATCCTTGTAGGTCGCCGAGACGCGCCGCTCGACCAGCATGTTGGCGGTGTCGATGGGCCTGGAGTAGCCGAAGCGCGGCAGCGTGGTGCGGTAGGCGCGCACCAGGAAGATCGCCTCGATCATGTCGCCGCGCGCCTGGACGATGGCGAGCGCGGCCAGTTCACGATCATAGAGCGAGCCTTCGCTCATCACCCGGTCGACGCCGAGCGCCAGCTGCTCGACGATCTGGTCGAGACGAAGGGCGGGCACCGAACGGTCGCCACGCCGGCGGTCGGCCAGCAGGCTGTGGGCGTTGGCGATTGCCGCTTCGCCACCTTTTACCGCGACATACATCTTACGCCTCCATCGTCTTGATGCGCGTCGTGCGCGGTAGGCAGGCGATGCCGCCTGATGTGGCGAGGATGATGTCGACGCCGCGCGGAAAGCGCTTGATATTCTGCTTCCACTGCTCGACGAAATGGCGTGGCATCTGCGCCGGCGCGATCGTGGCGCTGGTTTCGATGCCGGGACCTTCGAGCAATAGCGGCGTGCCGGAGACCAGATCGCTGACCTGCAGGATCAGCGTGGTCGAGCGGTCGGGATAATCCTGCGTGCCCTGCGAAAAGCCATCGAGCGCCATCATCTCGGCAGGTGCTGCGACCAAGGCGAAATGCGCATCGGCCGGTGTGTTGGCCAATGGCGCGCCGGTATGGAACCCAAGCCACGATCTGATCGCGGTGGAGGCCTGCAAAGCCGGGTCGAGCCAGAGCGGCGTGTCATTGTCGCACAGCGCCAGTGCGATGGCGCCGGCGGTAGCCGAGAGCGGCACCGGCGGGCGGGGGAAGGGCGG
>NZ_RZRR01000885.1:0-2295 GCF_003998555.1 Mesorhizobium sp. M7A.F.Ca.CA.002.09.1.1
TCCAAGGTGGCACCTGACGGGTTGCCGGTTGCGCACAACGCCAGTATAAGCCGCTTCGTCTGAGCGCGCCCATCGTCTAGCGGTTAGGACACCGCCCTTTCACGGCGGTAACAGGGGTTCGATTCCCCTTGGGCGTACCAGAAAAATTTGCGTTTGGCGCAAACCTCCCTCCCAATGTCGGCAATTTCGCTTGGCTCTCTGCTGCTCTCTTCAACTGACGCGCAGTCTTCCGCGATCACACCATAGGCCAACGCGGCCACACGGGTCATAATCCTGCTACAAAGTGGTCGATTCCTAAGGGATGTAGCCGCTCCAAGAGCCCGCCGCAGGTCGCCCCCGTGGCGGGCTTTTTATTGCACGGTCGAGTTGGGCTTTCACGGCATTGCGACAACGGGGCGAAGCCCCGAGTGGCAAGTCCGTATTTATTTGCCTAGTTTGCGTGCGGGAGCCTACATGAGAACGGGTCGCGCGCCGCTCAAGACGACCCTCTTCAGCGCTTCAACCGGCATCCGACAGTGCAAAGTCAAAAGCCTGTTATGATCCACGGATTGGAGTCGTATCCGAGACGCGGCTCTGCCTTTGCCCCGCTATCTTCCGATTTGGCGGTTCCGGTGAAACCGCAGTCCAGATTTGCAACGGGCTTCTTGGTCGACGGTTTCGTGGAACACAAGGCGGCAGCGTCACTGACCGCCGCCTTCTTTTCCTTGGCAACAGCGACACCGGTCGCAGCGAAAACAACAGCCGCGCACAATACAGCCACTCTCATTGGAACCCCCACATTGCACCCGACAGATGGTCGAACATGACGTAACGTAATCTTAATATTAGCACTAACGAATATATTAGCTAGCCCCGTGCCATAAAAAGCAGGCCGAGTGCCAAGCTTGCGCCACGACCGCCAAACCGGTGCATTGGCAGAGCCCCGGCGCGCGAGGCTATCAGGCCACAGCCTAGCCGCTGCCAAGCAGCGGCACGGTAACGGTTGTCGCGTAGTTGATCGGGAAGGAACTGAAGTAGGGGAAGTCGATGACGAAGGCATAGGCGGCGGTCAGATGCGCCATGCGGAAGCCGCCGCTCACCGGGTCGATGGCGATCGTGACGTTCACGTCCTTGAACCCCAAGGCCTGCAATTTCTGCGTGGCGATCGATTGAATGTCGGCCTGGGTCAGCGTGTTCTTAAGCTGCAGCGAGCGCGCTGACGTCTCCAGCGTATAGCGAACACTGGAGACCGAGTGCATCGACCAGCCAAAGGCGAATATTCCGAACAGCAGCATGACAAGGAAGGGGGCGATCAGCGCGAACTCCAGCCCGGCCCCGCCCGATCGATCCCGCCGCAACGCGCTTACCCTAGCGGACACGGATCACCTCCTGGTGACCGATGACGGTGGGAGCGGCAAAGGCGCCGAAGGCAATTGGCGGCACCCAGGTGCCCGATGCCTGTATCTGGACATAGATCGACGGCACCTTGGGCCCACTGCACATGGTGGAAGCGTCGACCACGGTCGTCCCGCACATACGGATGTGGCTTAGCGTGACCTGGCCGTCTTCCGGCCGATTTTCCCAGCTCGCAATGGCAAGGGCCTGGGTCGCCGCATCATCGGTCGATCCGCTCATGACCAGGTTCGCGGCCGTCTTCACACCGGCGCGCATCGACAGTGAACTCGTTATGTAGGACCAGCCGTCCAGAATACCAAGCAGCACCAGGCACAGAATGGGCAGCACCATCGCGAACTCGACCGCCGCAACGCCCGAATCATCGCCGAGGATCGGCATCGACCGGCGCCCCACGGAGCTACTCGGACAGTGCCACGGACCGCGCGGCTGGAATGTTGGGCACTCCGAGGCTCGAGCAATCCTGATTGATGGTTGAATTACCGGACCATTGAATCGTATTTGCGACGACCCTGGTGCAGCCGCCATTGCCCGAGAAGTTGCCAAGATAGCTCACTTGCTGCTTGGGGAAATAGATGGCCCCGGTCAAAAGCGAGTCCGCTGTGCCGTTGAATGTGCTGGATGCACTCATGCCGGTCCTGTCGCCGTAGAACAGAACGCCTGAGTAGGTGCCCGAAGTCGCCGCGCTGAGCTTCACGGACGCATTGCCATTCATGCTGACGGTCGAGCTGCCGGACATGAAGATGGTCACCCCGGCGCCGGTGATGGCCGCGTTGGCGTTTATCTTGAGATTGCCCTGGACGACATAAACGCCGGGCGAAAGCGTGACGTTGCCCTTCAGGTTCATGCCGCTGCAATAGGTGCCTGGACCGAGCGTCGCCTTGTTGTCGTTCAGGCAGGGGG
>NZ_RZRR01000886.1:0-2287 GCF_003998555.1 Mesorhizobium sp. M7A.F.Ca.CA.002.09.1.1
TCGCGGCAGCGCTCGTTACCGGCAATTCGGTGATCGCCAAGCCGGCCGAGCAGACGCCGCTGATCGCCTTCCGCGCCGTCGAACTGCTGCGCGAGGCCGGCGTGCCGGAAGACGTCATCCAGTTGCTCCCTGGCGACGGCCCATCGGTCGGCGGGCCGCTCACCGCCGATCCGCGCATCGCTGGCGTCTGCTTCACAGGTTCGACCGAGGTTGCCAAGCTGATCGAGAAGCAGCTGGCCGGGACGGCCGCGCCCGACGCCATGCTGATCGCCGAGACCGGCGGCCTCAACGCCATGATCGTCGATTCCACCGCGCTGCCCGAACAGGCGGTGCGCGATATCCTCGCCTCCGCCTTCCAGAGTGCCGGCCAGCGCTGCTCGGCGCTGCGCGTACTCTACGTGCAGAAGGACGTCGAGAAGAAGATGCTGGAGATGCTGAAGGGCGCCATGGAGGCGCTCAACGTCGGCGATCCCTGGCGGATTTCGACCGATGTCGGCCCGGTTATCGACGACGAGGCGCAAAGCTCGATCCGCGAGTATTGCACGAAGATGGGCCTGCAGGGCAGGCTGATCGCCAAGCTCGAGGCGCCCAGGGAAGGTCGCTTCGTCGCGCCGCATGTCTTCCGGGTCAAGGGTATCGAGGACATGGAGCGCGAGGTGTTCGGGCCGGTGCTGCATGTCGCCAGTTTCGACGCCGACCAGATCGACGCCGTCATCGCCGCCATCAACCGCAAGGGTTATGGCCTGACCTTCGGCCTGCACACCCGCATCGAGGGCCGCGTGCAGCATTTCGTCGATGGCATCCATGCCGGCAACATCTATGTCAACCGCAACCAGATCGGCGCCGTCGTCGGTTCGCAGCCGTTTGGCGGCGAGGGGCTTTCCGGCACCGGGCCGAAGGCCGGCGGTCCGCACTATCTCCGCCGCTTCCGCAAGGGGCCGGAGGCCGGCACCCATGTGCAGGATGGCCACAAGGTCACGGCGACCGAGCTTGCCGACAATCTGCCTGATCCCACACTTGGCGGCTGGTCGACGCGTCCGGACCGGATCGCCATTCTGAGGAAGCATCTGCGCGGCAAGGGTGCTGCGGCCATTGGTGCGGCCGCCGGCATCGATTTCGGCCAGGTCGACCTGCCCGGGCCGACCGGCGAAGCCAACACGCTCTCGCTGTCGCCACGTGGACGGGTGCTGTGCCTTGGTCCCGATGGTGATACGCTGCTGGCGCAGACGATCCAGGCGCTCGCCGCCGGCAACGCCGTGCTGGCCGTTGCACCGGGTGCACCGGCGGCCCTTTCCGCTCTGACCGGCAAGGGCCTCCCACTGGCCGTCATCGACGGGCGGCCTGATCCGGTCGAGGCACGCTCGCTGCGCGTCGATATCGTTGCTTTTTCCGGCACGCCAGAGGCCGCGCGCATCGTGCGCAGGGTTATCGCTGATCGCTCAGGCCCGATCGTGCCGCTGGTCAGCGAAGTGTTGAACCCGGCGGCTTATGCACATGAGCGGGCCGTCTGCGTCGACACCACCGCCGCGGGCGGCAATGCGACCTTGCTGGCCGGAGCCTGACTCCGGCCGGTCGATAGAGCCATTCACCGTTTCGTGGAAACGGTGAATGGCTCTATCTCTTTCGGTTTATGCATGTCGTTGTCCCAAAACCGGGACCACTTTTGAGCGACATGCATTACGCGCCTTCGACGACCGAAAAACCCTCGAACTGGGGGTGGCCGAGATAGTGGACCTTCGTCGTGCCGACATTCCTGTGGGCAGCGCGGAAATTCTCGGACTTGGTCCAGGCGATGAAATCATCGTGGCTCGCCCACACGGTGTGCGATGCAAACAGCGTGTAGCCTTCGGTCTCGTTGACCGGGCCTCGCAGCAGGTGGAATTCGCGGAACCCCTTCATCTCCGCAAGGCTGGAATCGCGGTTCTTCCACACGGCTTCGAAATCGTTCTCCGAGCCGGTCTGCACCTTGAAGCGGTTCATGGCGATGTACATGGTGGTTTCCTCTCACAGGGATGTTGATGATTTGCGGCCGCAGCGTTTTGTTCTGCGCACATTCAAAATGGGCCGATTTCGGTCTCGAACTCCAAACTTGCGCTTGCTGCCTGTGGTGGAATCGAAGGGAAGGGGGCTGCTTTGCGGATAATGCCAAGCGCCGCCTGATCGAAAGCCGCCGACCCTGAGGTCTCCAGGATGCGCAACTTATTTATGTTGCCCTTCCTGCCTATGACGAATTTAACAACCGCATTGTTGCGTGCCGCCAGTTGTAGGGACGGCGGCAGAGTGCGAT
>NZ_RZRR01000887.1:0-2286 GCF_003998555.1 Mesorhizobium sp. M7A.F.Ca.CA.002.09.1.1
GGCAAGCTGCGTCGCGCGCGGAAGCAGATGCGGGGCGGCGCGCGTGTGGATGGCCAGCACCCGTCCTTTGCGCTCGATATAGGCGCCACGACCGAGCTCGGCCTCGATCTCGTCGGCAAGCGCAGAAATATCCGCCGGCTCATCCGCGACTTCGACGTCGTCGTTCGGTAGGAGCCGATGTTCCAGGCCATAGAGCCCGGCGGCGCGCAGCTTCAAAGGCTGAAACAGATGATCGACAGCCGCGACGGAACGGCCTGTTATGAAGGCCAATGCCCCGTTCAGCTTGCGATCCAGGCCTTGCAGCAAGGAGCGGAGCTCGTCGCTGACCGAGACGGCGTCCGGGTGTTCGGCATGTTCCAGCAGGGTGCCGTCGATGTCGAGGAACAACGCCCATTCGCCGGTCAGCACAGTGTGCGGTTTCTCCATGACGGCCTGCGGCTTGTGCAGGGTCTCGCCAACAATATTTTGCAGCGCATCGCTCATGACATCGCCACCCGTCTGCGCTCAAAAATGGAGACGACATTGTCGACGCTGGGCGGCGGGTCGCTGACGGCACCGGTCACCCGATCGAGGTCCCCGCGCTTGCGCAAACGTGCCGCATCCAGAAGCATGCTGCCGGCCCAGCGATAGACATTGTTGTTGCGGATTGTCTCGCGCATGGGGCGCATGCGCTCGCGCTGTTCTTCGGGCGACATGGTCAGTGCCTGCAACAGCGCTCCGCTCATCATGGCGGCATCGTAAGGGTTGACGATAAGCGCCTCCAGCAATTCACGCGAGGCGCCGGCGAATGTGCTGAGCATCAAAACGCCCTGCTCGTCGTCGCGCGCGGCGACGAATTCCTTTGCGACGAGGTTCATGCCGTCATGCAGGCTGGTGACCATGCATATGTCGGCGGCCCGATAGATCTCGTAGACCTGTTCTTGCGAGTGATGTTCGGCCACCATGATCACCGGCCTGTAGCCCTCGCTGCCATAACGCCGGTTGAGCTCTTCGGCATAACGGTGGCACTCGTCATGGAGCAGCTTGTAGGCAGGCAGCGTGCCGCGGCTGGGTGCCGCGATCTGCAGGAAGACCAGTTTTCCGATCCACTCAGGCTGTCGCTTGAACAATTCGTTCAAAGCGTGAAACCGATCGAGAATGCCCTTGGTATAATCGAGGCGCTCGACCCCGACGGCCAGCTTCACATCCGCTTTAAGGCCGAACCTCTCGCGCATGCGAGCGCGGCAATCGTCGACAGCGGGAAGTTTCGCCAGCAGGTCCGCCGGCCATTCTATCGAGATCGGATAGGCGTGCACCAATGTGGTCCGTCCGCCGTAGGAGATGGCCGCATCGGCCCGCTCGATGCGGCTTTCCAGGAAGCGATCGACGCTTTCGGTGAAATTGTTGGCATGGAACTGAGTGTGGAAGCCGATGATCGAGCTGCCGAGCAGGCCTTCGAGGATGCGTTCACGCCATGGGCAGATGCTGTACACTTCCGAATTTGGCCACGGGATGTGCCAGAAAGTGATGACGATCGCCTCCGGCAAGCGCTCGCGGATCATGCGCGGCAGCAGCGCGAAATGGTAATCCTGGACCAGCACGATCGGCCGCTCGTTGCGCGCCTCGGCAACCACCGTATCGGCAAACTTCCGGTTGACGGCTTCATAGGCAGCCCAGTCGGAGGCACGAAAAATCGGCCGGGTGAAGGCGATATGGCAAAGCGGCCAAAGGCCCTCATTGGCGAAACCGAGATAATAGCCCTGATGCTCTTCCTCCGTCAGCCAGACCCGGCGCAGCGTGTAGGACGGGTTGCCAGGCGGCACCTGCACGCGATCGTGGTCGTCGACGGTAAGGCGGTCCGCCGTTCCGCCGCCATAGGCGATCCAGGTGCCCGCACAGGCGCGGGTAATGGGCTCGAGC
Organism: Mesorhizobium sp. M7A.F.Ca.CA.002.09.1.1; assembly: GCF_003998555.1. Taxonomy (NCBI): domain Bacteria; kingdom Pseudomonadati; phylum Pseudomonadota; class Alphaproteobacteria; order Hyphomicrobiales; family Phyllobacteriaceae; genus Mesorhizobium; species Mesorhizobium sp. M7A.F.Ca.CA.002.09.1.1. Next base: position 1,900 of record NZ_RZRR01000887.1, read on the forward strand.
GCCGACACCAGCCCGCTGGCCGGGACGAGCAACTCGACGCCGTCGTCCTTCACATTGTGGATGTACGGCTCGCGATTGGACACCACGATAACCTGCGCATCGGGCAGATCGTCGGCCAGGATCTTGCGCAATGTTTCTGGCGACCAGGTCACCAGCGCGGCATCGGCCGATTGGCCGTTCTTTTCGAACTCCCGTATCACCTTGCGCGCGGCCTCCGCCGCCACATCTTCGCCTGCCGTATGTGGGACGGCAGGAGGATGACGGCGACGGTGCCGCGATATGGAGAGGAATACGGCAAGAGCGGAAAAACCGAGGCTCGCGAAAATCAGAACCCCGAGCAGGTCCGCACCGTAGTTTGTCATTGAACGTCAACTCACCCCGGCCGTC
>NZ_RZRR01000888.1:0-2279 GCF_003998555.1 Mesorhizobium sp. M7A.F.Ca.CA.002.09.1.1
TGCTACGGGCGCGGCGGCCTCGATCCGACCATCACCGACGCCAATCTGGTGCTCGGCCGGCTGGCGCCGAAGAAGCTGCTGGCAGTCGAAAACCCGGTCACATCAGAGCGCGTCACCGGCATCTTCGAGGAGAAAATCGGCAAGCCGACCGGCCTGTCCGGCGTCGAGGCGGCGGGCGCGGTGCTGCGGCTCGGCAACATGAAGATGGCCGGCGCCATCCGCATGGTGTCGGTGTCACGCGGTCATGACCCCCGCGATTTCGCGCTGTTCGCCTTTGGCGGCGCCGGGCCGCTGCATGCGACTGCCCTGGCGCGCGAACTCGGCCTGCCCAAGGTGCTGGTGCCGGCGCGTCCAGGCATCACCAACGCGCTCGGCTGCGTCGTTGCCGACCTGCGCCACGACTTCGTCAACACCATCAACCAGCCGGTGTCGGTGCTCGACGAAACGCGCCTTCATGGGGTATTGGAACGGCACCGAAACGAAGGCGAGGAGCTGATCGGCAAGGAAGCGGTAAAGCCGGAGACGATCCGCGTCACCCACTCCGCCGACATGCAGTTCGTCGGCCAGACCCACATCATCAACGTGGCGCTGCCGTCCTCCTCGGTGACCCGGGCAACGCTGCAGCAGCTTTTCGAAAAGGCCTATTTCGCCCGCTTCAAGGTCGAGCTGCCGGAAATCCGAGCCAATCTCGTCAATCTCAATACATCGGTCACCGGCGTGCGTCTGGCGATCGATCTGTCGCGCCTGATCGATCCGGCGGGGCGCGCAGCAACGCTGGACGAGGCGCGGCGCGAAATCCGGCCGGTCTGGTATGCCGGCCGTTGGCACGACACGCCCGTATATGCGCGTGAAAAGCTGCCGCTCGATGCTATCATCGAAGGCCCGGCGATCCTCGAACAGATGGATGCCACCACCGTGCTCGAACCCGGCGACCGCGCACGCAGCGACGCTGACGGCAACATCATCATCGACATTGGCGAGGCCTGATATGGCAAAGCTCGACGCCATCACCCTTTCGGTCCTCCAGGCGGCCCTGCAGCAGGTCTGCGACGAGATGGACCTTACGTTCTCTCGCGCCGCTTTCTCGCCGGTCATCGCCGAGGCCAATGACCGTTCCGACGGCATCTATTCGGCTGTCGACGGTTCGCTGATCGCGCAAGGCAGCCAGGGCCTGCCGGTGTTCGTCGGCGTCATGCAGTATTCGACCAGGACGGTGATCGAGATGATCGCCGACGGCCGTTGCCTGCCGCCGGAACCAGGCGACATCTACGTCGTCAACGACCCCTATCTCGGCGGCACCCATCTGATGGATGTGCGCTTCGCCATGCCGGTCTACCGGGACGGCAAGATTTTCTGCTGGCTATCCAACACCGGCCATTGGCCCGACATTGGCGGCTCGGTGCCGGGCGGATTTTCAGCCTCGGCGACTGCCGTGGAGCAGGAAGGCCTGCGGCTGCCGCCGGTCAAACTGTTCAAGAAGGGCGTGCTCGACCCGGAAATCTACGCCATCATCTGCTCCAACATCCGCGTCGCCGACCAGCGCATCGGCGATATCAGGGCCCAGGCCGCCGCACTGCTGATCGGCCAGGATCGGCTGAATGGAATCCTGGATCGTTACGGTGACGAAACTGTTGTCGCGGCGATCGCCGAACTGCGCCGCCGCGCGGCCGAGCAGATGCGCGCCAACATCTCAGCCATTCCCGACGGCACCTACCATTCGAAGGCCTTTGTCGATTCCGATGGGGTGGTCAACGAGCCGCTGATCATCGCGCTCGCCGTCGAAAAACAGGGCGACACGCTGACCTTCGATTTCACCGATTCGTCAAAGCCCTGCGCCGGGCCGATGAACAGCGTGCTGGCGACGACCCTATCCTCGGTCTATCTCGCCATGCGCCACATTTTCCCGGATGTGCCGATCAGCGCCGGCGCGTTTGAACCCCTGATCGTCAAGCGGCCGGAAGGCACGTTCCTCGACGCCAAATATCCGCGGCCCGTCTCGGGCTGCGCCGCCGAGGTGTCGCAGCGCATCGCCGAGGCGGTGTTTGCGGCGATGGTGCAGGCATTGCCGGACAAGGTGACCGCCGCACCCGCCGGTTCCAGCGGCAATTTCGCACTCGGCGGCAACGACCCGGCACGCGGCCGCGACTACGTCATGTATCAGATCTCCGGCGGCGGTTATGGGGGCAATTCAGGCCATGACGGCCTGACCAATGGCTGCTCGACCATCGGCATCTCCAAGTCGCCGCCGGTCGAGATCATGGAACAGGCATTCCCGGTGC
>NZ_RZRR01000889.1:0-2277 GCF_003998555.1 Mesorhizobium sp. M7A.F.Ca.CA.002.09.1.1
ACCCGACAGTGGCCCGCCTCAGAGCAGGCTACCGCCCTTCGGAGCAGGCAGAAGCTAATCGAGGTTCGCGGGTTCCGGTTTGAATGTGCAGGTCGCTGCGCGCCTGATCTTTCGGTCTGGCGGCACATGACAAAAACTCTCATTTTGGCCGACGATACCCGGTCAGGAGCGGGTATCGCAGTCGAGAAGCGACCCGAGCACGTCCACAAGATGTGCCGAGTTTGCAAGGTGTGTCATTGTTTCTGTCAACGTTCGAGCGACAGCGCACGACGAAACGTCTGGCATACGCCTCGTCTGGCACGCGCCTCGCATATGTTGCAGTTGCTGCTGGAGATCAGGCGATCGAGTGGGCCTTGCAATTTTCCGATTTTGATGCGCCTAAAGTCTCGTGTACAAATCAGGCTGGCGTGAATGGCCTGCCTAAGTTGCGACTTATTACAAAGGAATGGATATGGCGACTGGAACGGTGAAGTGGTTCAACAGCACGAAGGGTTTTGGTTTTATTCAGCCTGACAACGGCGGTCAGGATGTCTTTGTCCACATTTCCGCTGTTGAACGAGCGGGCCTGTCGACCCTTAATGAGGGCCAGAAGATCAACTACGAGGTGGAACAGGATCGCCGCACGGGAAAGTCCTCTGCAGGCAGCCTCAGCAAGGCTGGCTAACGGTCCGGGAAAGCCTTGGCAAGGTTCGTCATCGCCGGAACGCATTGACGGCTCGAAACCCGGGCCGGAGCATGCAAGTTAATGCCGCGGCAGGGATTGCTGGAGCCATCATGAATTACTCTGGAAATGAGGCTCTTGGACGGGAAAGGCGGGGCTCATCCCCGCCCTTTGATTCCGCGCAGATTGGGCCAACGGCTGCTGCGCGTCCGAACGACTGTTGATACGGATTTAGGCTGCGACCTTCTTGCGGGTCCGTTTCGCCGGCGCCGTGGCTGGGGCTTCCGGCTCTTTCGGTTTGCGGCCGAGTCCCATGGTCTTGGCCAAGGCGGAGCGCGCAGCGGCGTAATTCGGCGCCACCATGGGATAATCCGACGGCAGACCCCATTTGGCGCGATATTCGTCTGGGGTCAGACCATAGTGCGTCGCCAGATGGCGCTTTAGCGATTTGAATTTCTTGCCGTCTTCAAGGCTAATGATGTAGTCCGGTTCGATCGACTTTTTGATCGGGACAGCAGGTTTTTTTACAGGCACAGGCTCTTCTGCCGGTATGAGTCCAGCCGTGCCGTTTAGAGCCCCGTGCACTTGGGCGATCAGGGCAGGAAGCTCCCCCGCCGGGACGGGGTTGTTGGAGACGTAGGCTGATACAACATCGGCAGTGAGCTCGATGAGGATGTCGGTCTTGTGGGGTTCTTCTGTCATAAACTTCTCCGGGCAGCTTGAAACACAGTTGGGCGAAGTGTCGCTTCATAGTGGCGGTTGCCGCTGAAAGCAAATGGATCGACGGGTGCGCTGCTCCTCCACCATTGAAGTCTCGGCGACGCATCCCGTCATCGTCCATCGCTAAAGGCAGCGTATTGAATTATGGGAGCGGTCGCGCCCGCCCCACCATAGCGATACAGCAAGACAATCAAAAAAGCCGGTCTTTGCTTGGCCCCAAATCTTTTCTCCTTTCGTGAACGCTGAGCTGCCAAGCTGCTACAGTTCACCTCGCGGGGCAACCGTGCACAACACAGGAGTTGCCCGAGCGATACATTCTTCACTTGCCGCTTATCAGCGCTGGTGATTGCACTTTGCAGCCTGCCTCCGGACCCGCAGCGCTCACGCTGTTGGTTTTGCGCCTGCAGGCGTCGGAAGTCGGATCGCCGCAGCTAATTTCCTCAGGCGGACGAATTCAACAAATCGATTGTTTGGATCGAAGGCATCCACACCATCGATGCCTCTAGAATATGATCCAGCTACAATCACCGTGCTGTAATGGCAGGGACGGCCAGCACAAGCGCGACACGATCCGGCGGGTCCATCGCTGCGTTACGTATTCATGGCTACTGCATCGGGCGCTCGGTCGACCGCCTTAAGCCAGGTCGCCGCATTGCGAGACGGTGACCGGCGAGGGAGAGGGCGCTCTGGCAACGAAGCGAGGCGGGTGGCCTTGCGGGTGGCCGCGTGATGTCATCCGGCTCTCCTGCCGATCTCTGCCGGCCAGATCTGGAGCAACTGTTTTGCATAGATATGGCTCTCTTCAGGGGGCCATCTATGATGGGAGCCGAGCGCGTGTTCGAGCCGGGGAACAGGCTGCGCATGCACTGTGCCCACCTATTGCGATCGTGCTAACC
>NZ_RZRR01000890.1:0-2273 GCF_003998555.1 Mesorhizobium sp. M7A.F.Ca.CA.002.09.1.1
CAAAATGGGCCGTCGTTGGATCATGGTCGAGTTGGGCAACCATGCTGTCACCCACATTGTCCCGAGGCTGAGGAAAGTCATAGATGGCGATGATCCTGGCGGCATAACGGCAGCGACCGGATGGGAAGGCGGAGGCGGGTTTCGGTTCTATCGCCTTGCGCCGTCGCTTCTGGAAAAAGACCGTTTCGGCAATTGGGTTATATCCAAGGAATACAATGCTGCCATGCTAGCCGAGGCGCTCTGCAAGCATCTAGGCTTCACCTATGCGCCCAGCCAAGACCCGGCCGAATACTGGCGGCACGGGTACTCGACCGAAAGCGATTTCGTATTCGTGACGACCCAGTCGCTGACCTATGACGCGCTGAAAAAGCTATCGGAGGAAGTCGGATCCAAGCGCAGCCTGCTGGTTTGCTGCAAGGCCTTTAACGCGAAGGAAGACAGTTTTCCGAACCTGACGGTGAAGAAGATTCCTCATTCAATCCTCGCGAAGTGCGAATGGGGTCGAGACGACTATTCGCTAAAAATTGCGAACCTGCCGGAGAAGGTGGATTTCGATGAGGTGGCGGAGCCGGACGCGTCGAAGCGCGGCAAAGCCGCAGCGGCAGCCTTGCCGCTTTTTGACAATGCGGAGGATGAGGCATGACCTCCCAACGGCTGCTTCAGCAGATAAAGGCTCGCCTTTCACTGCGCACGCCCCAGGCTGAGGCGCTCGACATCTTGGCGGACGTGCTCAACACCATCGAATTTTCCAAGGGCGCTGATCCCGTCGTCGCACTTGACGCAATCAAGGCGACCTATGCCACGGTGACGGATTTCGAGCGCGATTTCCCGTCGCTCTGTTTCGCGCTTGCGACAGGGGTCGGCAAGACGCGCCTCATGGGCGCTTTCATTGCCTATCTCTATCTCTCAGGACGGTCGAAGCACTTCTTTATCCTCGCACCGAACACCACTATTTACGACAAGCTCGTCGACGATTTCAGTCGGCAGAACTCCTCAAAATACGTATTCCGGGGCATCGCTGAATTCGCGCAGCTTCCGCCCATAGTCGAGACCGGGGACAACTGGGAACGCGGCTACGCCGTGCGTGGCGACCTTCTGGGCCAGACCGCTATCGTGTTCATCTTCAACATCGACAAGGTGAACAAGGAGCAGGGGCGCATCCGTAAGCTCCATGAATATATCGGCGAGTCCTATTTCGAGTACCTGTCGGCCCTTCCGGACCTTGTCCTCTTGATGGACGAAGCGCACCGCTATCGCGCCAAGGCGGGCATGAACGCCATTGCCGAACTGAAACCTGTTATCGGCCTCGAATTGACGGCGACACCACGTTCGGTTGGAGCCAAATCGGTTGCGTTCAAGAACGTGGTTCTCGATTACCCGCTTGGACAGGCGATGGCCGAGGGCTATGTGAAAGACCCGGCCGTCGCCACTCGCGAAGGGTTTCGCGTCGACAGCATCACGCCGGAACAGCTTGAACGGATGAAGCTTGAGGACGGGATTCACTGCCATGAAAACACTAAGGCAGAGCTAGCGATCTATGCACAACAGACCGGGCGCAAGCTTGTCCATCCCTTCATGTTGGTCGTGGCGCAAGACACCACGCACGCCAGCGAAATCCGGCGATACCTGGAATCGGATGGTTTCTTTCGGGGGCGCTACCAGGGTCGCGTGATCGAGGTTCATTCCGGAACGCGCGCGGAGGAGACTGAAGAGGCGACCGAGAAGCTTGTCGCACTGGAGCATGATGCGACGACCGATATCGTCATTCACGTCAACAAACTGAAGGAAGGCTGGGACGTAACCAACCTCTACACGATCGTCCCATTGCGCGCATCGGCTTCCGACATTCTGACGGAGCAGACGCTTGGACGTGGCCTGCGGTTGCCTTATGGCCAGCGCACGGGCGTGGAAGCCGTCGATCGCTTGACCGTCATCGCGCATGACAGGTTCGACGACGTAATCAAGGCAGCGCGCGATCCGGACTCGCTCATCTCGATTAGGAAGACCGTCATTGTCGGCGGCAGCGGCGACGTGTCGAATCTCGGCGCGCATGTGGTCGAAGCTCCTTCGAATGTTGAAACGATGCTTACCGGAAAAGCGGGAGCGTTTGAGGAATCCGAACAAACGTCTTACGTCTTCGAGACCCAGGAAGAGCGTGAGGTAGCGAAAGTCGCTTGGGATGTGATCCAGCGCGAGTTCGAACGCCGGATCAAGACCGGGATCGAAAAACTCGACACGCCAGAGATACAGGCTGAAATCACCAGCATCGTGAA
>NZ_RZRR01000088.1:0-10230 GCF_003998555.1 Mesorhizobium sp. M7A.F.Ca.CA.002.09.1.1
GCGCAAGGCGCATCAGCGCCATGTCGCGATCTTTGCCGCGCATATCGGCGATCTGACGCCGCCGCAATTCGCGGCGTTGGCCAAGCTGCGTGACGTCGGCGAGACCTCGCAGAACCAGCTCGGCACGCTGATCGCGATGGATGCGGCGACGGTGAAGGGCGTCATCGACCGGCTGAAGGCGCGCGGCCTGGTCGAGCTTTCCAGGCACGAGGTCGACAAAAGACGGCTGCTGGTCAATCTGACCGCGGCAGGCCGCGATGCCATCGAGCGCCTGATCCCGCTGGCGCGCGAGATCACAAAGGAGACGCTGGCGCCGCTCTCGGCCAAGGAGATCACCACCTTCATGAAGCTGCTGGTGAAGCTGGCTTAGACCCGCCGGGCGCCAAAGGAGGCACCCGGCAGGAAGTTTGCCTCAGAGGCCGTTGTCCTTCAGCACCTGGGCGGCGTTTTCCTTGGTGATCTTCTCGGTTGGCAGGGTAATGGTCTTTTCGACTTTCTCGCCGTTGAGGAACTTGATCGCCTGGCGCAGGCCTTCGGCACCGGGAGTGACATAGGTGAAGGTCGCCGTCAGCTCGCCCTTGTTCACCATCTGCACGCCTTCATTGGGCAGGCCGTCGATGCCGATGAACTTGATGTCCTTCTCGCGGCCGACATCCTTGGCGGCGAGATAGGCGCCATAGGCCATCGGGTCGTTGTGCCCGTAGACGAGATCGATCTTCTCGTTGCTCTTCAGCGCGTTGGCCATCAGATTGTAGGCCTGGTCCTGCTTCCAGTCGCCCGATTGCTGGTCGAGCAGATATTTGATGCCCGGCTCCTTGTCGGTGAATTCGTGAAAGCCGTCATGGCGGTCATGCGCCGGCTGGGTGCCCATGCCGCCCCAGATCTCGACGACATTGCCTGCAGCCTTGCCCTTGCCGCCCAGCAGTTCGACGGCATATTCGCCGGCCGCGCGGCCGATCAGCGCGTTGTCGCCGCCGACGGACTGCGTGTAGTCCTTGGTGTCGACATTGCGGTCGAGCACGAAGACCGGGATCTTGGCGTCGATCGCCTGCTGCACGACGCCGGTCAGGCCGGCCGATTCCTTCGGTGACACCAACAGCGCATCGACCTCCTGGCGGATCAGGTTCTCGACATCGGCGACCTGCTTTTCGGTCTTGTCCTCGCCGTCGGTGATGATCAGCTCGACCTCGGGGTGCTTGGCGGCTTCGGCCAGGATGTCCTTGTTGAACTGCGCGCGCCAGGGCTCGATGGTCGTCACCTGCGAGAAGCCGATCTTCCACTTCTTGTCCTGGGCATAGGCATTGCCGGTGGTCAGCAGCGCGGTGGTGGTCAGCAGTGCCGCGGTCACGGCGGCAAGCTTCAGCATGTCACGTCGTTTCATTTTTTGTTTCCTCCGAGATTGAGAGACGGTGTCTCTTGCGACGGCCGCTTTGCCGCGGCCGTTTCCTTGTGCGCCGATTGCCCGCCGGGCAGGCGCAGATAGGCCAGGAGATCACCGGCATTGCGCTCCTGCACGAGCACGGTGCCGATGATGATCATCCCCTTCAGCACCAGCTGAAGGTTCGAATTGATGTTGTGGAGCTGCAGGATGTTGGAGAGCAGACCGAAGATCAGCACGCCGCAGAACGTGCCGATGAGGCTGCCGCGCCCGCCCATCAGGCTGGTGCCGCCTATGACCACAGCGGCAATGGCGTCGAGCTCCAGCCCGGCGCCGGCATCCGGCTTGCCTTGCCGGTACTGCGCGACATAGAGCACGGCGGCAATGCCGGCGAGCAGCCCGGAGACGGCATAGGTGGCGATCTTGACGCGGCCGGCGGCGATGCCGGAGAGGCGCGCCGCCTCCTCGTTGCCGCCGATGGCATAGACATAGCGGCCGAACGGCGTGAAGCGCAGCACCGCGCCGTAGATCACGATGGCGCCGAGGAAGAACAGGCCCGGCATCGGGATGATGCCGAACACCAGCGAGCGCAGGATCTCGAAATCGGCGGTGGCGTTGGAGCCGGTATAGACCGGCAGCACCGCATTGTTCTGGCCGGCGGTCAGCCGTGCGATGCCGAGCGCCGTCACCATCATAGCCAGGGTGACGATGAAGGGCTGCAGCCGTCCGGCAACGATGATGAAGCCGTTGAGCGCGCCGAACAGCAAACCAACGCACGGCGCCACCAGCAGCACGCCGAGCACGCCGAATTTCGGCTCGATCTGCGGCAGCAGAAACCACAGCGACAGGCAGCACAAGACCACGCCGACGACGGCGGGCGTGATCAGGCCGCGAATCCCGTCCAGCCTGATCTCGCGGACGAGATCGGCGCCGGCACGGGACTTTGCCAGGTTCTGGAAGATGAAGCGGGTGACGACGAAACCGAGGCAAAGCGCCACCAGCGCGACGGTCGGCACGCCCAGCACGACGCCCGGCGTCACGCCTGGGACCGTCAGCAGCATGGCACAGACCACCGAGCAGATGGCCATCAGCGAGCCGACGGAGAGATCGATGCCGCCGGTGATGATGACAGCCGTCATGCCGGTGGCGATCAGCCCGGTGGTCGAGACCTGGCGCAGCACGTCGAGCAGGTTGCCGTAGGAGAGGAAGATGTTGTTGCCCTTGGAACTCATCGGCGAGCCCAGCACGCCGATCAGGAAGATGGCGATCAGGCCCCAATAGAGCTTGGTACGGGACAGGAGTTTCAGGGCAGTCATGCGGCTGGTCTCGATATGGTCCTGCGCGGGGCGGCGAGACGCATGATGGCCTCCTCGCTGGCCGCATCGCGGGAAAGAATGCCTGTCTGGCGGCCATCGGCCATCACCAGGATGCGGTCGGAGAGATGCAAAAGCTCCGGCAGTTCGGAGCTGATGACGGAGATGGCCAGTCCATCGCGCGCCAGCTTGAAGATCAGGTCGTAGATCTCGCGTTTGGCGCCGACATCGATGCCGCGCGTCGGCTCGTCCAGCAACAGCACCCTTGGCCTGGTCGCCAGCCACTTGCCGATGACGACCTTCTGCTGGTTGCCGCCGGACAGCGTGCCGGCAGGCTGGTCGATGTCCCGGCAGCGGATGCCGAGCGCCTTGACCGCCTGCCGCGCCAGCCCCTGCTCGGCGGCCAGCGAGCGGATGCCGAAGCGGGCCAGCGACCCGACCAGCGGCAGCGCGACATTGTCTGCGATCGAAGCCTGCAGATGCAGGCCTTGCGTCTTGCGGTCCTCGGTGACCAGTGCAATGCCCAGCCGCCTTGCGTCGCGGGGCGAACGGATATCCACAGGCCGGCCGTCGACCTGGATTTCGCCACCGGTGCGGCCATCGCTCGAGCCGAAGATCGCCTCCAGGATCTCGGTTCGGCCCGAACCCAGCAGCCCGCCAATGCCGAGGATCTCTCCGGCGGCAAGATCGAAGCCAACGCCGTCGATCACCGTGCGCCAGCCATGCGCATCGGGCTTCGACAGCGACAGGTTTTCGACCGAAAGCACAATGTTGCCGCCGGAGTGGCGCTCTTCCTGGGAGGAAGCGAGCAGGTTGCGTCCGACCATCGCCGAAATGATCGCATCTTCGTCCAGCCTGGCCATCGGCTCGGTCAGTACATGGCGGCCGTCGCGAAACACGGTGACGCGGCTGGCCAGATGCATGACCTCGTCGATGCGGTGCGAGATGTAGACGATGGCGACACCGCTCTCGGCAAGCTGGCGGATGATGCGGAACAGCCGCTGGCATTCGGCCGGCGACAGCGCCGAGGTCGGCTCGTCCATGATCAGGATGCGTGCCGACATCGACAGCGCCTTGGCGATCTCGACCAGCTGCTGCTCGCCGACACGCAGGGCACCGACGCGGGCTTGCGGATCGAGCTCGATGCCGAGCCGCTGCAACAAAGCGCCCGCCGCGCGGCTGCTTGCCTTGCGGTCGACAATCAGCCCGGCGATCAGCTTCTCGCGGCCAAGGAAGATGTTGTCGGCGACGCTGAGTTCGGGCACCAGGTTGAGCTCCTGATGAATGATGGCAATGCCGGCATCCTCGGCGTCGCGTACGCCAGCGAAATTGACAGGGTGGCCATCGACGCTGACCGTGCCTTCATAGCCGGTGTAGACGCCGGAGAGGATCTTCACCAGCGTCGACTTGCCGGCGCCGTTCTCGCCCATCAAGGCATGAACCTCGCCGCGCCGCAGCTCGAAGCCGACATCGACCAGGGCGGCGATGCCGCCGAAGCTCTTGGAAATATGCTCGGCGCTCAGAACGGTGTCCGACCGATCGGCAGCGCCGTGCTGCGGGGAAAGGGAACTGCTCTCTCGCATGACAATGGCGGCCTCCCTTCCGTCGTCGTCAACTTCCCGCAAACGCTAATCTAAACGTTTCGATCATGTCAAGCTGATATGAGGTACCGCATGTTTACTGCATTTCGATTCTTGCTAAAAAGGACAGGATTCCGTACGTATTGGCCGGCAAGGGTGGCGAAACGTTTCGAAAATGACAGCATCAGGGCAAAAAAAACACCGGAAATCCACCGCGCCCACCATGCTTCATGTGGCTGAAGCGGCGCGTGTTTCTGTCGCCACCGTTTCGGCGCTGATCAATGGCACGGCGACGGTCAGTCCGGAGCTTAGCCAGCGCATCGAACAGGCGATCCGCGATATCGGCTACAAGCGCAACGCGATCGCCCGCAGCCTGAAGATGGGCACGACCCGCACGATCGGACTGACCGTGCCGCACATCACCAACCCATTCTTCACCGATGTCGTCTCGGTCATCCAGCAGGCCTTCGACCGGGCCGGCTATGCCGTCATGCTGTGCTGCACGGACGAGGATTTGAACACCCAGGACGATCAGATCAAGCTGCTGCTCGACCGCATGGTCGACGGGCTGATCGTGGCGCGCGTCGGCGACGGCGCGATCCTCAAGCGGATCGTCGACGACGCCAACGTGCCGGTGGTGCTGCTCGATCGTATCTGCAAAGGCGTCGACACCGATGCCGTGGTGCTGGACAACCAGCGCGCGGTGTTCGACGCCATCACCTATCTGATCAATCTCGGCCACCGGCGCATCGGTTACATCACCGGCACGTCGGACATTTCGCCGATGCATGACCGCATGGCGGGATATCGCGAGGCGCTTCACGCCGCCGGCCTGCCGATCGCGGAGGAGCTGATCCGCTTCGGCAATTTCCACGAGATCGACGGCTACAACGCGACCATGCAGATGCTGTCCTCGCACGATCGGCCAAGCGCGATCTTCTCGGCCAACAACCCGATGGTGATCGGCACCATGAAGGCGATCCGCGACATCGGCCTGTCCTGCCCGGAAGACATTTCAGTTGCCTGCTTCGACGACTTTCCATGGTCCGACGTGTTTCAGCCGCAGCTGACCACCGTCGCGCAGCCGGTGCAGGCGATCGGCGAACAGGCGGCCAATCTGCTTCTCGACCGTCTCGCCGGCAACAGGGACGCGCCGCCGCGCAAGCTTTTGCTCAAGGGCCGGCTGATGATCCGCAATTCATGCCGCCCGCTCGGGGCGATTGCGCAGAGCGTGAGCGCATAGTTTTTCGCCCAGCATATATCGTACCAGAACTTGTCAGGCCGCCTGCGACAGCGATTTGTGCGCCTCGGCCAGGATCTCGAACGACCGCACCCGCGCCGCATGATCAAAAATCTGCGCGGTGACCATCAGCTCGTCGGCGCCGGTGCGGCGCACGAAAGCATCGATGCCTTGCCGCACCGTTTCCGGGGAGCCGACGACGGCGCAGGACAATGCCTGGCCCAGCATGGTCTTTGCCATCGGATCGAGATCGCGGTCATAGTTCTCGACAGGTGGCGGCAGCCGTCCGGCCCGGCCGGTGCGCAGATTGACGAAAGCCTGTTGCAGCGAGGTGAACAGCAAACGAGCCTCGGCATCGGTGGGCGCGGCAAAGACGTTGAGGCCAAGCATGACATGCGGCTTGTCGAGGTGCTCGGAGGGTTGGAAGCGCGAGCGGTAGACATCCAGCGCGTGATCCAGATCCGCCGGCGCGAAATGCGAGGCGAAGGCATAGGGCAGGCCGAGCATGGCGGCAAGCTGCGCGCCGTAGAGGCTGGAGCCGAGGATCCAGACCGGCACGCCCTGGCCTTCGCCGGGCACGGCACGGATGCGTTGGCCTTCCTCGGCCGGCTGGAAATAGCCCATCAGCTCGACGACATCCTGCGGGAAATTGTCGACCCCGGCCTCGAGATTGCGGCGCAAGGCGCGGGCGGCACCCATGTCGGTGCCGGGCGCCCGGCCGATGCCGAGATCGATGCGGCCCGGATGCAATGCGGCCAGCGTGCCGAACTGCTCGGCAATCACCAGCGGCGAATGGTTGGGCAGCATGATGCCGCCGGCGCCGACACGAATGGTCTTGGTGCCGCCCGCGACATGGGCAATGACGACGGCTGTGGCGGCACTGGCAATACCCGGCATGTTGTGATGCTCGGCCAGCCAGAAACGCTTGTAGCCCAGGCGCTCGGCATGGCGGGCAAGATCGAGCGAGTTGGCCAGCGACTGCGAGGCATCGCTGCCTTCGACGATCGGCGACAGGTCGAGAACGGAAAGAGCGGTCATGGGTGGGATCCTGTGTCAGGACCGCATGTAGGAAGCATCCGGCGGCGCCGCAAATTCAAAAATATTGATCAGCCTTTGACAGCTTCGGGGTCGGCGATGTCGTCCTCCTCGACGACAACCGCGTGCTGCGCGGCGAGAAAATTGCCGACATGGCTGAGCCCATCGAAATGATCGCAGAACACCTTGATGACGACCAGCAGCGGCACCGCCATCAGGGCGCCGACGAAACCCCACAGCCATGACCAGAAGGCGATGGCGATAAAGATCGCCACGGCGTTGATCTCGAGGCGCCTGCCGACCACCATCGGCGTCACGAACTGGCCTTCGACGATGTCGCACAAGATCACGAAGGCCGGCGCCAGAAGCGCGTAGAAGATGGTATCGAAGCTGATCAACGCCATGACCGTGACAAGCACGATGGTGATCAGTGCTCCGACATAGGGCAGGAAATTGAGCAGGGCGGCAGCAACGCCCCAGACCAGCGGATTGGGCACGCCGAGCGCCCAAAGACCGAGAGCGATGACCGTGCCGAGGCCGGCATTGATGATGGTGACGGTGAGCAGATAGTGCGAGATTTCGCGTTCGACGTCATAGACGACGCGCAGCGCCCGCTTCTTTTCGCTGAGGCTGGCGAAGGACTGGATGATCTTTTCATAAAACATCGTGCCGGAGGCGAGCAGGAACAGCGACAGCACGAAGATAATGGTGAGGCCTGTTCCCGCCGACAGGATGTTGCTGGCGGCCGCCGACAGGATGCCGGACTGCGCCACCGCCACCTTCTGAATACCGGACTCCTGCGAGGTCTCGGTCAGTTGTTCGATCTGATGCGAAATCTGCATGATCTTCTCGAGCGGCTGTCGCAATTGCGCCAACCGTTCGGTGAGCTTCTGGCCGATCGACGAGGTGTTGTTGATAAGATCGATGATCGGGCCACTGAGCAGATAGCCGGCGGTGGCGAACACACAAAGGGACAACAGCACCAGAAGGGTTGCCGAGATCACTTCCGGGATACCGTGCTTGCGCAGCAGCCGGACGATCGGCGTCAGCGTCAGCGCCAGCAGGAAAGCCAGAAGCACTGGCATGAAAAAGGCGCGGGCGAAATAGAGCGCGTAGATGGCCATGAAGAGAAAGATGCCGATCAGCAACGAGCGCATCAGACGCGTGTCGGCGCGAGCCGCGACGCGCGAATCCGGTTCATCGGAAACGTCCTGTCCCCAGGCTGTGGGTTCGGTTTTCATGGTCACCCCTCAAGCCGGCGCCCCTTCGCACGGCAATCGCCTCCATGAAACGCAGAGTTACGGGCGAGGGTTCCATGAGCCGGCTTCGGGATTGAGGCCGCTCGCGCCGGCTCCGGGTCAGGCTGCCGGCGACGTGACGGCTGTGGCGGGCTTGGCTGTTTCCTTGCGCACGATCGGCGCCACCCTGGTGCCGTAGAGTTCGATCGCCTTCATGATCTTGGCGTGCGGCATGGTGCCGATCGCCATCTGCAGCAGGGAGCGGTCATTGCCGAAGATCTTGTGCTGGGCGACGATCTTTTCAGCCACTTGCTCGGGACTGCCGACGAACAGGGCGCCTGTGGGGCCGCGCGACTGGTCGAAATGCGCCCGCGAGGTCGGACCCCAGCCGCGCTCGCGGCCGATGCGATTCATCACTTCCGCCTGCGGGCCGTAGAAATCGTCCGCCGCCTGCTCGGTCGTCTCGGCGATGAAGCCGTGCACGTTGATGCTGGTGGCAAGGCCCGCCGGATCACTGCCGGCGCGCTTGGCGGCTTCGCGGTAGAGATCGAACAGCGGCGCGAAACGCGCCGGCTCGCCGCCAATGATGGCGAGCGCCAGCGGCAGGCCGAGCGCGCCAGCGCGGGCGGCAGACTGCGGCGTGCCGCCAATGGCGATCCAGACCGGTAGCCTGTCCTGGAAGGGCCGGGGATAAACGCCGCGATCGTTGATCGGCGCACGCAGATTGCCCGACCAGGTGACCTTCACGCTGTCGCGGATGGCAAGCAGCAGATCGAGTTTTTCGGCGAACAGCTCGTCATAATCCTCGAGGTTGAAACCGAACAGCGGGAAGGATTCGATGAACGAGCCGCGCCCGGCCATGATCTCGGCGCGGCCGCCCGACAGAAGATCGAGCGTGGCAAATTGCTGGAAAACGCGCACCGGGTCATCGGAAGACAGAACGGTGACCGCGCTGGTCAGCTTGATGCGCTTCGAACGCTCGGCCGCCGCGGCCAGGGCCACGACCGGTGCGGAGGCGGCATAGTCGGGCCGGTGATGCTCGCCGAGGCCGAAGACGTCGAGGCCGACCTGGTCGGCCAGCTCGATCTCCTCGATCAGGTTGCGCAGCCGCTCATGCGGGCCGATGGCACCGGGGCCCGGCTGCGGGCTGACGTCGGCGAATGTGTAGAGACCGAGTTCCATTTGATGTCATCCTGGTGTTGGGTTTTCGGGTTAGACGTAGCGACGCCTCAGCCGCGCCGCCAGTGGGGCGGACGGTGAACAGTGCATGTCGGTTTCGGCTCTATCTCTTCGTCGCCATTCCGGACGGAAAACCGCTTCACACTTTTCCTGGAATTGCTCCAAAGGCGTCTCCCGAGTGCAACAGCCGACAATTTCATGGCTGCCATGCCGTTTTGGCGCTTGAACTCTCGGTTTTCGCGCGTATGTAAGCGTCGCGAATTGACTTCAGGGAAGTGGACTTGGCTATCTACAGGGAAAAAGACGTTTTCGAGCGGCGCAATGCCGCAAACGAGGCAAAGAAGGCGCTCCTCGAGCGCTTCAAGGCAAAGCCGGCGGCGGATGATCCCGCAGTGCTGGCGCGGCAGGCTGAACGCAAGGCTATCCTTGCGGCCCGCGAAATCCGCGAGGCCGAAAAGGCCCGGCTGAAGCAGGAGAAGCTGGCACGCGAAGCGGTCGAGAAGGCCGAGCGCGAGGCAGCAGCCGAAGCGGCACGTATCGCCGCCGAGGAAGCTGCACAGGCCGAGGCCAAGATTCGGGAATCCGAAGAGAACGAGCGCATCGCCCGTCTTCTGGCCGACGAAGCCGAACGCAAGGCCAAGCGTGACGCGCGTTATGCGGCACGCAAGCAGCGTACCGGCAGGACGCCTCCGGGCTTCTCCGCCCGCTAGCTCTCGGCTACGGAGCAATCTGCTTCGAGAACCAGGGTCGCCTCGCAGCGGCCCTGAACGTGTTTGTCCCATGCATGTCGCCCTGGTCCCGGCTCTGGGAGGACGACATGCGCAAACCAAGAGACCTAAGCGTTACCGTCAGGCGGCGAACTTCAGCCCCATGATGCCGCAGACGATGAGCGCGATGCAGGCCAGCCTGATCGCGGTGGCCGGTTCGCCGAGCAGCCAGATGCCGAGCAGTGCCGTACCGACGGTGCCGATGCCGGTCCACACCGCATAGGCGGTGCCGACGGGCAGCGCCTTCAGCGCCAGGCCGAGCAGAGTGAGGCTGACGACCATCGAGGCAACGGTCAGCACGGTCGGCACCAGCTTCGAGAAGCCATCGGTGTATTTGAGGCCGATTGCCCAGCCGATCTCGAACAAGCCAGCGAAAAAGAGAAGAATCCACGACATCGACAACGCTCCATCAGAGCATCGGACCGAAAAGTGACTTCGGCGTCCGACGATCAGTCAAACAATGGCGGGTCGTCCCGTCCGGATTTGGGGAAGCGCGAGGT
>NZ_RZRR01000891.1:0-2268 GCF_003998555.1 Mesorhizobium sp. M7A.F.Ca.CA.002.09.1.1
GTCGACAGTTACGGGATCGGGTCGCTGGATTTCGTGGCTCGGGCTCGCGATCTCGGCCTTGCGATCCTCGGCGATGTCGAATGGAGCCACGGCCCGGCCACCGAGAGACTGATCGGGCTCTGCGACCATCTCATTCTTCCGCTGGGCTTTGCGCGGACCGCCACCGGCCGCCACTCGCCGGCCGAGATACTCGATGCATTGTGGTTGCCGTCGCGGTCCGCCGTGGTTCTGACGGATGGCGGCAGAGGCGTCTTCTATCGCGGACGCGACGAGACAGGGCTCTGGCACCTGCCTCCGCAACGGGTTGCCGTCGTCGACTCGACCGGCGCCGGTGACTGCTTTCATGGCGCCTATGCCCTTGCATTGACGCGCGGGGCCGACACCGCAGGCCGGGTCGCATTCGCGGCCGCGGCGGCGGCCCTTTCGATAACGGGGCGGGGCGGGCGCGAGGCGCTTCCGACCGACGACCAGGTCAAGGAACTCCTGGCATCGACGAACGCGCCGTCGGCAGTCGAACTGAAATATGCGCGGCTTGATACCGGAACATAGCCCGAACTATCCGAGGAAAAATTTCGCAGGTGAACGTAAGCCGAGGACAATCATAAAAATCAGTGGCTTAGACTTGTGGAGGGAGGAATATGGCAGAAGTCGTTCTTGAGAATATCTGCAAGACATACGGGAACAATTTTCACGCAATCGACCAATTGAACCTGTCGGTCAAGGACGGCGAGTTCTTGATTCTCGTCGGGCCGTCCGGCTGTGGCAAATCCACCGCGTTGCGGATGATCGCGGGATTGGAGGACGTCACCAGCGGCAGCCTTCGGATCGGCGGGGTCGACGTCGTCGACATGCCGCCCAAGGACCGCGACATTGCGATGGTCTTCCAGAGCTACGCTCTCTACCCGCATATGACCGTGTTCGAAAACATTGGCTTTTCGATGCGGCTGGCAGGCAAGCCGAAGGCCGAGCGCAAAAAGCGCGTGGACGAGATCGCCAAAACCCTTCAACTGACGTCTCTGCTGGACAGCAAACCCGCGAACCTTTCAGGCGGACAGCGTCAAAGGGTTGCCATGGGCCGCGCCATGGTGCGCGAGCCGGCAGCCTTTCTCATGGACGAACCCCTTTCCAATCTGGACGCGAAACTGCGTGTTCAAATGCGCGCCGAAATCACCAGTCTGCAAAAGCAGCTCGGCGTAACGACCATATATGTGACCCACGACCAAACCGAAGCCATGACGATGGGCGACAGGGTCGCGGTGTTGAAAGGCGGCGTGCTGCAGCAGGTCGACGCACCCAAGAGGCTCTATGAATCGCCGGTGAACGCTTTCGTTGCTGGCTTCATCGGGTCTCCTTCGATGAATCTTTTCGAGGCAACCCTGACGGGCGACGAACTGATGTCCGGCGCCTTGGCCATCCGGCTGCAGGATGCAGCCTTCGTGCGCAGGCCGGGCTTGAGGTCGTATGCGGGGCGCAAGGTCGTGTTCGGGATACGACCGGAGGATCTCTATGACAGCAGTCTCGAATCCGGCCGCAAGTATCAGACGATACCGGCAAAGGTGACCTCGATCGAAGAACTCGGATCCGAACAAATCGTCCATCTCAACATCGACGCGGTCCGGGTGGACTCCGGCGACCCTGACGCGGTGCAGGATTTCGGCCTGGCGTCGAATGCGGTGGCGAAATTCGAACCGGTCAGCACAGTCCGCTCCGGCTCGGAAATCAGCTTGGCCCTGGATGATGCCAAGCTCCATTTCTTCGACCCCGAGACGCATCTGGCAATCTGAATATCAGCGATAAGACCCGCGGGCGAGGGTGAGGCGCCTGCGTAAGAAGACTTCTGAATAATCAGACGATCGGCCGCATTGTGCGGGCGAATATAAAGAAGGAGGAGAAAATGACGTTTCGTATTAAATCCGCGATGCTGAAAATAGCCGCGGCCGCATGGTTGCTTGGCGCAACCGGCGCCATGGCGGATACGACGCTGGAATTCACCCAATGGTGGGAGCCCGAATTGCCGGCTGGCTCGCTCAGGTCAATTATGGACGAGTTCGAGGCGGCAAACCCCGGAATCAAGGTGACGCTGGTCAGCGGCCCCTACGCCACCACGCGAGACCAGATCTCGGTTGGTGCTGCAACCGGAACGCTCAGCGACGTCGTCGGTCTCGACGGCGCCTGGGTGAACAATCTGAATGCGCAGGGCGCACTCGCCGACATGAATTCGATGATGGATGCGAGCGGTTTCGACAAGAGCCAGGTCGCGGATATCAT
>NZ_RZRR01000892.1:0-2268 GCF_003998555.1 Mesorhizobium sp. M7A.F.Ca.CA.002.09.1.1
CGTTGACACCATGTTCCATAAGCGAATGTCCACCCTTTCAAGCTGCGATCCATTGATGTGGATCAGGCCTGATCTGTTCATTTCACACCCAGGGACAATTAAGTATTTGTAAATACGACATTTTTTTGATCGTCTTTTACAAAGCCCGATTGCCTTGTGCGAAACTGCGTTCAGTTCGAGTCAAACTTAGCCGATTGGGGCGGCCTGCGGGGCGAAAACCTTCAGTTTGAGTTAATTCCGCTTTCGCGCGGTAGGGTTTCGTTAATACTGTTGCAGAAGTGCAACATGAGGATTGCACCAAGATATCGCCTGGCACAAGCCGATATATCGGCTGTACCCAGCAATGGTTCGGATAGTTGTCGATGAGCGAGTGCCTAAAGCGCGCTGCGTTTGAACGGATTCAGGCGAGGCGCTTTAGGTTTTCGTTTTTATGCGTGTCGTTCTCCCAAAACCGCAGCCACTTTTGGGCGACATGCATTAGTTGCCGTAACGCGAGGCGATGTCGCGAGACAGCGTCTCGCCTTCCTTCATGTAGCGGCTGATGGCTTCGGTCGCCGAGGGCGTGCACCTCGTATAGGTGCCGCCGAAGGAGCGGTAGCCGCGATTGAAGCTGGCAATGAAGCGGGCGCGCCGCTCGGCGTCCGGATTTTCCGAATCGAGCAGTTTTGTCATCTCGACACGCCACTGGTCGCCCTTTTCGCCGCACAGATTGCGCAGGAAATGCAGCGAGCCCAGAACCTCCGCCAGCCGCATCAACCCGGGCTCGAACGGCGACTCGGCGCTGAGCGCGGGCCGTATCGAAACGGTCGCGCCGACCGCAAGACACACGGCGAGGAGCATGGATGGACGATTCATAAGCCTTCTCTACCAGCTGCGTGGCTCTGCTAAACAGCATAAGTCTTTGTGGCGAAACAATTTGTGGCCCGCAAGTTGATTTCAGGACAGCAGTCCGGCGTTTCCGCCGGGGGCCAACAAGTCTTCGGCGACCGCGAATACCGAGCCTGCCAGCGGCAGCGCCGCCATCTCGCTGAGCGTATAGAAGGCCGCCGTCTCCGCATCGTCGCTGGCCACGGCCTCGCCGCCGGCATAGGCGGCGCCGAAGACTGTGAGGAGATAATCGACCGGGTGGCTGTCATCCCGGCCGTCGATGCGGATTTCCCGCAGCGGGCGATAATTTGTGGCACGCAAACCGGTTTCTTCCTGAAGTTCGCGCTCTGCCGCTGCCTCCAGCGTCTCACCAGGTTCGACCTTGCCGCCCGGAAAGGCATAGAGCCCTTGCGACGGTTGCCGGGCTCGCTTGACCAGAAGCACGGTGTCTGCCCGCACGACGGCGACCGAGACTGCCGGAAGTATTTTGCGCGCTTCGTTCATGGATTCCCAATCAGGCTGAAGGCCGGACAGTTGTGGACCGGCCAGCGTGGACAAGTTTTAGCGGTTGCGCAACGCCGGTTCCATCGCCACTTTCAGAAGCCGAACCTTTCGAAGGGCACCAATCGACCATGTGCGGACGTTTCGCCTTGACCGCGACGCCGGATCAGACCGCTGCCTTTCTGGACGTGGCGGGGCTTGAGGATTTTCCGGCGCGCTACAACATCGCCCCCACGCAGCCGATCCTGATGGCGGTCGCCGGCCCTCCGCAGGCGCCGGGCTCCAATCTGCCGGACCGGCAGCCAATGCTGGTGCGCTGGGGGCTGATCCCGACCTGGGTGAAGGATACACGCGAGTTTCCGCTGCTGTTCAACGCGCGCTCCGAAGGGGCTGCCGAAAAGGCGTCGTTCAAGGCCGCCATGCGCCATCGCCGCGCTTTGGTGCCGGCGTCCGGCTTTTATGAATGGCGGCAAACCGGTGGCAAGAAGGGGCAGCCTTACTGGATACGCCCCAGGCATGGCGGGTTGGTTGCCTTCGCCGGGCTGATCGAGACCTATGCCGAGCCGGGCGGTTCGGAAATGGACACCGGCGCCATCCTGACCATCAACGCCAATGCCGACATCGCGCATATCCACGACCGCATGCCGGTGGTGATCGACCCCAGGGATTTCGCCCGTTGGCTGGATTGCCGCACGCTCGAACCGCGTGATGTCGCCGATCTGTTGCGGCCGGCTCAGCTCGATTTCTTCGAGGCAATTCCGGTCTCCGACCTCGTCAACAAGGTCGCCAACACCGGACCGGAGATTCAGGAGCGGGGCGAGATCGGGCCGGAGCCCGAGAAGGTCAAGCGCCAGAAGTCCGGCGCGGACGACAGTCAGATGACGTTGTTCTAGCAGAGGG
>NZ_RZRR01000893.1:0-2267 GCF_003998555.1 Mesorhizobium sp. M7A.F.Ca.CA.002.09.1.1
GGTCGAGGCGGATGAGGCCGATGGCTGGCTGGCTGGCGAAGCCATCGATCAAACCGGCTGCGCTGGCGCCAAGCTGCCTGCGCTCGAGGGCGGCCTGGCCCGCGAGCATCAACATGCCCTTCACATGCTCGACACTCTCGCCGGCAAGTGCGGCCCGCACACGCGGCCGCTCGAAAGCCGCGTCGTCATTGGTCGGATCGTCAGCCCAGCCGACATTTTGACGGCGCAGGACGTCGCGCAATGCCGCGCGCCGCACGCCGAGGAGCGGCCGCACGATCCAAATGCGCCAGTCATAGAGGGTGGCCGGCGCCATGCCGGCAAGTCCCCGGCCGGCCATGCCGGCATGGCCTTGGCCCTCGTCCCGCGCGTGCCGCATCAGCACCGTTTCCGCCTGGTCGTCGGCGGTATGGCCGGTGAGGATCATGCCGATGCCTTCCGCTTGTGCCGCCTCGGCTAGCAGCCGGTAGCGCGCCTCGCGAGCGGCGGCGGGCAGACCGGTCGATGGCTTTGGACCCGACCATGTCAGGATGCGGTGTGAAATTCCGAGCCTGGCGCACAGCTTCGCCACTGTTTGCGCTTCCGCAGCCGAACCGGACCGCAAACCGTGGTCGATCGTCACCGCCAGCAGCCTGGTTGCCGGCGCCCTACGTTCGAGATGGTGTTTGAGAAGAAGGAGCAGGGCGGTCGAGTCGCTGCCGCCGGACACGGCCGCAACAGCGCCGCTGGTAAAATCGATATGCGAAAAAGGGTTAGTCGAGAGGTCCGGCTCGGTGTCGAGCATGATGCATGTCGCCCAAAAGTGATCCCGGTTTCAGGACAACGACATGTATGACAAGGATCAGCAGGCAGCCAGAGCCTTCTCCTGCTTGACGCGTTCCTTGAGCGCGCTGGAAATATCGGGGTAGCGCTTGCCGACCTCGCTGAAAGTGGCGCAGGCAACGTCATGCTGCTTGAGGCCGACCAGCGACACGCCGAGCTTCAGCAACATATCGGGAGCTTTCTTGGCCTTGGGGTAGTCCTTGCTGGCGGCAAGGAACGTCTCGGCCGCATCGCGGTATTTCTGCTGGCCGAGCAATGACTCGCCCAGCCAGTAATGCGCGTCCGCGGCCTTCGCATCCTTGGGGAAGCGGGCGATGTGGTCGCGAAAACCCTGCTCGGCGGTGCCGTAGTCGCCCGAGAGGATGAACTGGTATGAGTTGCGGTAGAGCTCTTCCGGATTGTTGGTGGCGGGCAACGCCGCGACCACCGTATCGGATTTGCCGGCCTTGGGCGCCGCCCCGGCGACTGGCGCGGTATCCTGCGCCGGCGCGGTCGATTGTGTGTTGCCGCCGGCATCGATGACATTGCCGTTCTTGTCGACGGTGATGCTGCCGAAGGTCTTTTCCGGCGCTCCCGTACCGGGAATAACCTTGCCGGGGTCGCCATCCGGAGATTCGACGATGACGTCCTCGACCGTCTTGCCGACTGCCGATTGATCGTTGGCGGGCTCGGCGCCGGCATCGGCCGGCGCCCGTGTTGCCGGGGCCGCCGCCACGTTGTTGTCGGTGCCGGTGGTGGCGTCCGATTTCTTCTGCGCCGGCGGCTGTCCGCCTTGCGTGCCGCCACCTTCCAGCTGCTGGAAGCGGAATTCATTATCTTCCTGCTGCTTGCGGATCTGCTCCTGCATTTGCAGGACCTGGAAATTGAGTTCCTCGATCTTGCCGTTCATCTGCCGCAGCTGCTCTTCCAGGCTGGTGACAGCGGTAGGATCGGACTGCACCAGCTGAACCTGGTCCGGTTTCTTCTTTTGACCAAAAAAGCCGGGCAATTCGATACTGGGAAGATGGAAGGTAAAGCCGCTGTCGGTTGATTGCCCTGTGCCGCTCGCCCCGGTGCCGCTAGCCAGGGCGGTGACGCCTGATAGGAGCAGCAGCGCAAGCGTGCCGCTCAGAACCGATCTCAAATGCATGTGCCTCTCGCAGTGATTTCGTTAGCTTGTTCGCGCCTTCCAATCAGAATGGGACCAGCCAAGCGCCCTCGGCTCATAGCAGGAGCCGAGACTTCGGCCAAATTTTGTTTCGGGCATCCGGATATGAAAAAGGCGGCCCCAAGGCCGCCTTTCGCACAAGTATGTTGCATTTTTACCGCTAGACGGCCACGCGTCCTTTGACGCGCCGGTCCATGATGCCTCAGGAGCCAGCGCCGCTAAGCGTAGTGACTGCGCGGCGATTCTGCGACCAGCAAGAGATGTCGTCGCAAACCGCGACCGGACGTTCCTTGCCGTAGGA
>NZ_RZRR01000894.1:0-2266 GCF_003998555.1 Mesorhizobium sp. M7A.F.Ca.CA.002.09.1.1
GTAGGCATAGACGCCGAAGTCGCGCCCCTTGGTGCGCTCCGACTGGTCGGTGACGACAAGTTGGGTGTGTTCGCGCGCATCCTCGATCGCCACCGGTTTCGGCAGCAAGGCCAGCGGGTGGGTGGGCGCGGCGGCCAGCACGATCGACATGAAGCCGATGCGCACAAGGTTCACGTCGACATCGCCCAGCAGGCCGCCAATGCCAAGGTCGGCCTGACCGCTGACGACATGGTCGGGGATCAGGCCGAGCGTGCCGATGTGCAGCCGCAGCATCACGGTCGGAAACTGCGCCTCGAATGCCTTCAGCACCCGAACCAGCACCGGTGACGGCAGCGTCGCGTCGACCGACAGCGCGACCTCGGCCTCGAGCCCCTGGTGGTGGCCGTCGACGCGCGAGCGGATGCGCTGCAGCACGCCGATCATGCGCCGTGCGTCCTCCAGCATTGCCCGGCCGATCTCCGTCAATTGCGGCTCGCGCGTGCCCTCGCGCTCGAACAGTTTCAGCCCAAGCTGCGCCTCGAGATTGGCGATGCCGTAGCTGATGACGGACTGTGCCCGGTTGAGCTTGCGGCCGGCGGCCGAGAAGCTGCCGGCTTCGGCGACTGTCACAAAGATCTGAAGTTGATCGAGCGTCGGGTTGGGCTGCATCGTTATATCCAACTTATGGATGGATCGTATAGAAAATATACCAGTTTATTGAATGGATCGAAAGCCCCATATCTGGCGGGACAAATCATTCCAACCGCTGGAGAGAGCCCAAAATGTCCATTCTTCTTGTCACTTCGAGCCCGCGCGGCGCTGCCTCGCATTCGACCCGCATCGCCACCGAATTCGCCGAAAAGCTCGTCGCCGCCGATCCGTCGAACACGCTCGTCGTGCGCGACCTCGTCGCCAATCCGTTGCCGCACATCGATGCCGACTATGCGACGGGCATCTATACCCCGGCCGAAGCGCGCACCCCGCGCCAGGCTGAAGTCGTCGGCGTCTCCGATGTCGTGCTCGACGAGCTATTCGCCGCCGACACGGTGATCCTGGCCACCGGCTTCATCAACTTCAACATCTCCTCGACCCTGAAGTCATGGGTCGACCACATCTCCCGCTCCGGCAAGAGCTTTGCCTATGGCGAGAACGGCCCCAAGGGTCTGGTCACCGGCAAGAAGGTCTATATCGTGCTGGCTTCCGGCGGCATCTATTCGGAAGGTGCGGCCGTGCAGTTCGATCACGCCATTCCCTACCTGCGTGGCGTGCTCGGCTTCCTCGGCATGACCGATGTCGATGTCATCCGCATCGAAGGTGTCGGCATGGGCCCTGACGCGGTGACAGCAGCGCTCGCCAAGGCGACCGCCAAGGTCGACGCCGTCGTGGCCGCCAGCCGGGACGTCGCGGCTGCCGCATAAGGCGCTGCGGCCACCCACCCGAAATTGAAAAAGGCAGGCGCGTACGCGCCTGCCTTTTTCTTGGCGGCGCGACAAAGTTACGTGTGGAAAATGGATGTATTGCGTTGGATAAATTGCAGCGCAACGCCATTGGTTATTCTGCTGTTCTGCGTTATCGGTCGCCGATGTTCCTTTCCGTCGCTACAACGCAACGTCCGGCCACAGATCTCGGCTTCTTGCTGCACAAGCACCCCGAACGTCTGCACGAGACTGACCTATCCTTCGGCAAGGCTTGGCTGTTCTATCCGGAAGCGACCGACGAGCGTTGCGAGGCCGTACTTCTGCTAGACGTCGACCCTATAGGGCTAGTGCGAGGCAAGGGGCAGGCAGAAGGCTTGTTGGACCAGTATGTGAACGACCGCCCGTATGCGGCATCGTCCTTCCTGTCAGTGGCATTGAATAAGGCGCTGCGAACCGCGATGACCGGCATATCAAAGGAACGCCAGCAACTGGCCGACAGCGACCTGCCGCTCGAAACCGTGGTGACCCCGCTGCCGATGCGCGGCGGCGAGGCTCTCGTGCGGGGTCTGTTCGAACCCTTGGGATGGTCCGTTGACCTGACACCGATCGAAACTATTGGATCCAACACAGGCGGCCCCCGATACGGTCATCTTAGGCTGACCGGCACCGGCCGGCTAAGCAGCCTGCTCAATCACCTCTATGTCCTGATCCCGGTGATGGACGACGCCAAGCACTACTGGGTTGGCGAGGCCGAGATCGACAAGCTGCTGTCCAAAGGCGAAGGCTGGCTGGAAAACCACCCAGCCAAAGACCTAATCGTGCGCCGTTATCTGCGCAACCGGGGTGCGTTGGCCCGCATCGCCCTAGAG
>NZ_RZRR01000895.1:0-2265 GCF_003998555.1 Mesorhizobium sp. M7A.F.Ca.CA.002.09.1.1
GCCCGAGACCGGCGCGTCGAGATAGTCGCAGCCTAGATCGTTGATTTTCCTGGCAAAAATCTTGGTCTCGATCGGTGAGATCGAGCTCATGTCGATGACCAGCTTGCCTTTGGTCAGACCGGACGCGACGCCGTTCTCGTGAAACAGCACATCGGCGACCTGCGGTGTGTCGGGCACCATCAGAATGATGATGTCGGCGGCCTTCGCCACGGCAGCATGGCCGGTGACTGACGTTAGGCCCTTGGCGACGAGATCGGCTGAGAGTTGCGATCGATGGTCGCTGGCTATGATCCTGTAGCCCGCGTCCAACAGGTGCCCCGCCATCGGTGCGCCCATGATGCCGAGGCCGATGAAGCCGATGGTTTCCATTTTGGTTCTCCAGTTGCTTGTGTGAAACGCCCCCTCATCCGGCCGCTAGCGCGGCCATCTTCCCCCGAGGGGAGAAGAGAAGCCGACGTTGGTGCCTGTCTCTTCTCCCCACCGGGGAGAAGGTGGCCCGAAGGGCCGGATGAGGGGGCGCGGCGTTGGCTAGGCCGCAGCACTTCCCTGCCCGGCTAATGCTTGAAACCACCCCAGCCCAGCCTCCGTCCCGGCCTTCGGCTTGTATTCCGCCCCGATCCACCCGGAATAGCCGATGCGGTCGATGTGCTCGTACAGGAAGGGAAAATTGATCTCGCCCGTCCCCGGCTCGTGACGGCCTGGATTGTCCGCAAGCTGGATATGCGCGATGCGGTCGAGGTTTACCTCGATGGTACGGGCGAGATCCCCCTCCATGATCTGCATGTGATAGATGTCGTATTGCAGGAACAGGTTCTTCGACCCGACACGGTCGATAAGCGCCAACGCCTGATCGGTATAATTGAGAAAAAAGCCCGGGATATCGCGCGTGTTGATCGGCTCGATCAGCAGCCTGATGCCGGCCTGCTCCAGCTTTTCCGCCGCGAAGGCAAGGTTTTCGGCAAAGACGTCCTCCAGCACCTTGCGGTCGGCGCCGGTGGGCACGATGCCGGCTAGGCAATTGACCTGCTGGCAGCCGAGCGCCTGCGCGTAGGTGATCGCCTTGGCGATGCCCTGGCGGAATTCCGGCACGCGGTCCGGCAGCACGGCAATGCCGCGTTCGCCCTTGCCCCAGTCGCCGGCCGGCAGGTTGAACAGCACCTGGGTCAGGCCGTTCTTCTTCAGCCGGGCGGCGACGACATCGGGCGCATGGTCATAGGGGCCGATATATTCGACGCCCTTGAAGCCGGCGCGGGCGGCGGCATCGAAACGGTCGAGGAACTCATGCTCGCCAAAGAGCATCGAAAGATTGGCTGAAAAACGCGGCATTCTTTTTCTCCTTTTCTCCGCCAAGCCTAATCCAGCATGACGATCGACGTCGGCGCATCTTCGTGGCTCTCGGCAAGCTCCTCGAATTCGGTGATCTTGTCGATCTCGGTGCCCATCGAGATGTTGGTGACGCGTTCGAGGATGAATTCGAGGACAACCGGAACCCGGTGTTCTTTCATCAACCGCTGCGCCTCCTTGAAGGCACCGGCGAACTCTTCCGGCTTGCGCACCCTGACCGCCTTGCAGCCCATCGCCTCGGCGACGGCAACATGGTCGACGCCATAGCCGGCCTCGGGATCGCCTGCCCGGTTGATGTTCTCGAAGGCAAGGTCGACCTCGAAGTCCATCGAGAAACCCCGCTGCGCCTGGCGGATCAAGCCGAGATAGGCGTTGTTCACGACGACATGGAGATAGGGCAGCTTGTGCTGTGCACCGACCGCCAGTTCCTCGATCATGAACTGGAAATCATAGTCGCCCGACAGCGCCACGATGGTGCGGTCGGGATCGGCGGCGCGCACGCCAAGGGCAGCCG
The DNA here is from genome assembly GCF_003998555.1 of Mesorhizobium sp. M7A.F.Ca.CA.002.09.1.1. Taxonomy (NCBI): domain Bacteria; kingdom Pseudomonadati; phylum Pseudomonadota; class Alphaproteobacteria; order Hyphomicrobiales; family Phyllobacteriaceae; genus Mesorhizobium; species Mesorhizobium sp. M7A.F.Ca.CA.002.09.1.1. The sequence goes on from NZ_RZRR01000895.1 coordinate 1,859, forward strand.
GCAAGGTCCAGCCGAGCGGGCCGGCCTGGCCGCAATTGATCCAGTTGCGCGGCTTGTAGACATGCAGGAACTGCGCCCCGGCGATCTGCGACAGGCCGATCGTGGTGACATAGGTGACGTCGCGGCCGAACGCCTTGTTCATCTCCTCATAGACACGCTGCGGCTTCAGCGGCACCTGGTCGAAATGCGTCTTGCGCTTCATCGTCTTCTTGCGAGCCTGGCATTCCTTCGCCCAGCCGGACCAGTCGCGCAGTCTGCCTGCCGTCTTCCACTCGGTGGCGACGTCGAGCAGCATCTTCAGCGCAGCACCAGCATCCGAAACGACGCCGAGATCCGGCGCGAAGACACGGCCGATCTGCGTCGGCTCGATGTCGACATGGATGAATTTTTTGCCCTTGGTATAGACA
>NZ_RZRR01000896.1:0-2261 GCF_003998555.1 Mesorhizobium sp. M7A.F.Ca.CA.002.09.1.1
CATCCGCACCGCCAAATGGGTTCACAACGCCCGGCAAGGCAACGATAGTGGGCAGAGCGGCATTGAGACGCATAGGTAATTAGAGGAATATTTTTTTCATACGATTGAATTTGCGGACCTCATTCGATACATCATTTTCAGAGTTGCAAACGATCTCTTAGCTACAAAACGTCGGGAGGCTGACATGTGTGGAATTGTCGGACTGTTTTTGAAGGACAAGTCGCTGGAACCCCAGCTTGGCGCGATGCTGTCGCAGATGCTGATCTCGCTCAGCGATCGCGGTCCCGATAGCGCCGGCATCGCCATCTATGGCGCGCCGTCCAAGAATGAGGCCAAGATCACCATCCAGTCGGCCAAGCCCGACCGCGATTTCCGCGGCCTCGAGGCGGAGCTCGCCAAGGCCATCGGCACGCCGGTGACGATCGCGGTGAAATCCACCCATGCAGTCGTCAGGACCACCCCCGCGAAGATCGATGAAGCGCGCGAAACCATCCAGGCGCTGCGCCCCGACATCCGCATCATGGGCGCCGGCGACGTGGTCGAGATCTACAAGGAAGTCGGCCTGCCCGAGGCAGTCGTCGATCGCTTCGATGTCCGCAAGATGACCGGCACACATGGCATCGGCCATACCCGCATGGCGACGGAATCGGCGGTGACGACGATGGGCGCGCATCCGTTCTCGACCGGCGCCGACCAGTGCCTGGTGCACAATGGCTCGCTGTCGAACCACAACAATGTCCGCCGCGAACTGATCCGCGAAGGCATGACCTTCGAAACCGAGAACGACACCGAAGTCGCTGCCGCCTATCTCTCGTCACAGATGGCGCATGGCAAGAATCTCGGCGAGGCGCTGGAAGGCACGCTCTCCGACCTCGACGGCTTCTTCACCTTCGTCGTCGGCACCAAGAACGGCTTTGGCGTGGTGCGCGATCCGATTGCCTGCAAGCCAGCCGTGATGGCCGAAACCGACCAATATGTCGCCTTCGGCTCGGAATATCGCGCGCTGACCAAACTGCCCGGCATAGACAATGCGAGGGTCTGGGAACCCGAGCCCGCAACCGTCTATTTCTGGGAGCATTGAGTTCATGCCGGCAACCACGCTTTCAAAAACCGCGGCACACGACCCTCGGGTCTTCGATCTCGACCAGTTGTCGCTGCGCGAACTCAACCAGGCGCTGCACAATCTGGCTCCCGGCTCGAACGAAACGGCATGGGAAGTGCTGAACCCGAAAGGCAGCCATTCGGTGGCCGTTGGCGTCGACCAGCCTGTTGCCATCGATGTGCGCGGCAGCGTCGGCTATTACTGCGGCGGCATGAATTCCGGCAGCACCATTACCGTGCATGGCTCGGCAGGGCCTGGAGTCGGCGAGAACATGATGTCGGGCTCGATCACCATCAAAGGCGACGCCAGCCAGTATGCCGGCGCCACCGGCAAGGGCGGCCTGCTGGTCATCGAAGGCAACGCCTCGTCGCGCTGCGGCATTTCGATGAAGGGCATCGATATCGTCGTGCATGGAAATATCGGCCATATGTCGGCCTTCATGGCGCAGTCAGGCAATCTGGTGGTGTTGGGCGATGCCGGCGATGCGCTCGGCGATTCCATCTACGAGGCGCGGCTCTTCGTGCGCGGCAAGGTCGACAGCCTCGGCGCCGACTGCATCGCCAAGGAAATGCGGACCGAGCATCTGGAATTGCTGCAGGGCCTGCTCGACCGCGCCGGCGTCACCGGCGTCAAGCCGTCGGAGTTCAAGCGCTACGGCTCGGCGCGTACCCTCTATAATTTCAATATCGACAACGCCGACGCGTATTGAGGCAGCATGACCTACAGGAACCCGCCGACGACGCCGCGCAAATCCGCGACCTTCGACGACTACACGCTTTCCGAGATCCGCCGTGCCGCGGCGACCGGCATCTATGACATCCGTGGCGCCGGCGCCAAGCGCAAGCTGCCGCATTTCGACGACCTACTGTTCCTCGGCGCCTCGATCTCGCGTTACCCGCTCGAAGGCTATCGCGAGCGCTGCGACACATCGGTCGTGCTCGGCTCTCGCCATGCCAAGAAGCCGATCGAGTTGAAGATTCCGATCACCATTGCCGGCATGAGCTTCGGCTCGCTGTCGGGTCCGGCCAAGGAAGCGCTCGGACGCGGCGCTACCCTGTCGGGCACCTCGACCACGACGGGCGACGGCGGCATGACCGAGGAGGAGCGCGGCCATTCCAAGCAACTGGTCTATCAATATCTGCCGTCGCGCTACGGCATG
>NZ_RZRR01000897.1:0-2260 GCF_003998555.1 Mesorhizobium sp. M7A.F.Ca.CA.002.09.1.1
GGCTGTCATTGATCGTGGCGTCGGCACGGCCTGTCAGAAGCAGCTGGATCGATTGGTCGAAGCCATCGGTGCCGACCAGCTCGGCGCCGTTCGTTTCGGCCAGCTTGCCGAAATTCGAGGTCAGCGACTGCGCCGACTTCTTGCCCTTGAGATCGGCAAAGGTCTTGATGTCTGTGTTGTCGCCGCGCACGATCAGCACCGCCTTGGAGGCGATGTAAGGATCGGAGAAGTCGTACTTGGCCTTGCGGGCATCGGTGATGCCGACCTCGTTGATGACGGCGTCATAGCGATTGGCGTCGAGGCCGGCGATCAGCCCGTCCCACTTGCCTTCGAGGAATTCGACCTTGACGCCGAGCTTGTCGGCGATCGCCTTGGCGATTTCGACGTCGAAGCCGACCAGTGCGCCCGAAGTGTCATGATAGGTGAATGGCGCATAAGTGCCTTCCGTGCCGACCTTGATGACCCCGGCCTGCTTGATCTGGTCGAGATTGGCGCCGGCATGGCCTGCGGTGACAGCCAAGGCCTGCAGCGTTCCGGCGATGATGAGCGACTTGAGCCATTTCATTTTTCTGTGATCCCGTCCTTGGCCGGCCGACCGGCATATTGTGAGCGCTGGAAACTGACAGATGCAAGTCGAAAAAATAAGGAACAGAATTCCAAAAACAATCAGTTTCTGAAATCAGATACTCAAACTGGCGCTTTCCAGCCGACATCACGGCTATCGCGGGTAGTCCCCGGAGTCCGCCAGGCAACACATACCCGCAGCCACGGTCGCGGAACCTTTCCCGCGCATGGCAGTTCTGGCTGTTCTAGGGCACGACGCCGCCATTTCAACCCAGGCGCCAGCCAAGTTTGCAAAGTCATCCGCACCACCCAGGGAGCGCCTCATGATGGAAGACACGGCAGGACGGATCATGGTCCGCGCGGCGATGAAGGCTCCCTACCTCGAGCGTGACGAAGAGCATCGGCTTGCATTGCTCTGGAAAGAGGACAACGACCAGAACGCGCTGCACAGCATCACCGTCGCGCATATGCGGCTGGTCATTTCCATGGCCTCCAAATTCCGCCATTACGGCCTGCCGCTCGGCGACCTGGTCCAGGAGGGTCATGTCGGACTGCTCGAGGCCGCCGCCCGCTTCGAGCCGGAGCGCGAGGTGCGGTTCTCGACCTATGCGACATGGTGGATCCGGGCCTCGATGCAGGACTATATCCTGCGCAACTGGTCGATCGTGCGTGGCGGCACCAGCTCGGCGCAGAAGGCGCTGTTCTTCAACCTGCGACGCCTGCGCGCGCGGCTGGCGAATGGCGCCGAGCCACTGTCAAACGCAACGCTCTATCGCGAAGTATCGGAAGCACTCGGCGTCTCCGAAGCCGACGTGGCGATGATGGATTCGCGGCTGTCGGCTCCCGACTCCTCACTCAACATGCCGGTTGCCGACGATGCGGGTTCGACCGAGCGCATGGAATTCCTGGTCTCGGACGATCCGCTGCCCGACGAGATCGTCGGCGACAAGATCGATGTCGCGCGCCGCTCGCTCTGGCTGAGGGAGGCGCTTCGCGCGCTCAACGCACGGGAGTTGAGGATCATCGAGGAACGCCGGCTTAACGACGAGGGCGCGACGCTGGAAGCGCTCGGCGAAACCCTCGGCATCTCCAAGGAACGCGTCCGCCAGATCGAGGCCCGCGCCATGGAAAAGCTGAAGGTCGCGTTGGTGAAGCAGAATCCGGAGTTCATGGCGACTGCCGCCTGAACGGCGGCAGGCGTCCGCAGGTGCCTACTTGTCCGTGACGATCTTGACCTTGTCGCCGGCCGAAACCGCGGCACCAGGCGACAGCGCGTTGAGGACGCGGAACAGGTCGAGCTTACGGTCGACGCCGACCATCTGCGCCGAAAGCGAACCCATCGTCTGCCCAGGCTGGACAGTGACGACGCGGATGCGCAGCGGCTTCAGCGCCGCCTTTTCGGCGGCACTCAAGATCCGGAACGAGCCGCTGACCGAGCGGGCGATTGTGTCCAGCGACGTGCTGGCCGAAGGGGCCGCGGTCAGCAGCCGGTAGACCTGGCCGCCGGCGCGGATCACCGCAATGTCGAACTGCCAGCCTTCGGCGCCGGCATGCGCGGTCGCTGCCTCGTTGCCGTTGATGGTTTCCTGCCTGACGCTGCTGTCGACGAGACCAGCCACCCAGCCGCTGCGGATATAGTCCGTCAGCGCCCGGTTCTTGTCGATCGACACGCCATCGAAACGGATCGCTATGTCGC
>NZ_RZRR01000898.1:0-2248 GCF_003998555.1 Mesorhizobium sp. M7A.F.Ca.CA.002.09.1.1
ATCCAATGCCGGTTGCGATCCTGGCCGGCGCCCTGGCAGGTGCCGCCGCCTCGCTGCTGTTCGGCGTTCTGGCACTGACCTTCCTCACCAATCAATATGCGGCCGGACTGGCGCTGGCCATCTTCGGTTCCGGCGTGTCGGCCTTCCTTGGCCGCGGCTTCGGCAGCGAGCCTATCGAGGCGCTGCACGGCATCAACGTCCCTGTTCTGTCCGATCTGCCGCTGATCGGTCCGTTGCTCTTCCGCTTCGATCCGATGGTCTACCTAGCTCTGGTGATGTTCGCTGCCATCAGCTGGTTTCTCTACCGCACGAAGGCCGGGCTGATCTTGCGAACGATCGGCGAGTCACCGCAGACATCGCATGCGATCGGCTATCCCGTGATCAGGATCCGCTACATGGCCGTGTTGTTTGGCGGGGCGATGGCTGGCCTGGCGGGCGCCTATCTGTCCGTCGCCTACACACCGCTCTGGGTCGAGAACATGACTGCCGGCAAAGGCTGGATCGCACTGGCGCTGGTGGTTTTCGCCACATGGCGCCCGCTGCGCATCCTGCTTGGCGCCTGGCTGTTCGGCGGCATGACGATCCTCCAGCTGCAGGGACAGGCGCTCGGACTGGAAGTGCCGTCCGAACTGCTCTCGGCCCTGCCCTATCTCGCGACAATCATCGTTCTGGTGCTGATCTCGCGAAACCGGCAAATGCTGGCGCTGCACTTCCCGGCTTCGCTAGCAAAGCCTTTCCGTCCGGCGGGTTGAGCAGCAGGGTCTATTCCCTGTTGTAGGGAATGCCGAGCGCCACGGGCTGATGGGTGCGCGACCGCAAGCCCGCAAGCAGCACAAGTGACGCCACATAGGGCAAGACGAGGAACAGCTGGTGGGGGACAGGAATCCCCACCACTTGCGCATGGATGCCCAACGCCTCCAGAAACGCGAAGATGAAGATCGCTCCAACGATCCGGAACGGCATCCAGTTGCCGGCGATGATCGCGACCACGACCAGCCAGCCGCGGCCGGCAATGAGATCGGGAACGAACTTGTCCGAATAGCCAAGCATCAGGAAGGCGCCGCCGAAGCCGGACATCATGCTGCCGAACATGATCGCGAGGCACTGCCTGAGGCCGACGTGCAGGCCCTTGACGTCAAGCGCCTTCGGATTTTCGCCGACACAGCGCACCTCAAGGCCGTATTTCGTTCGGTAGAGAAAGAACCAGACGAGGATGGGCACCAGGAAGCTGACATAGGTCAGCAGGCGTTGGGAAAACAGCACCGGTCCCAGGATTGGAATATCCGACAGATAGGGGATCGGAACCTGGTCGAAGCCGATGAAGGTCGGCGCCTCGCGACCGCCAATATAGGCCTGGAACCAGAACAGCGTCACGCCCGATGCCAGGAGATTAAGGGCAAGGCCGGCTACGAATTGCTCGGCCTTCAAAACAATCGTGACGAACGACATGATCAGGCTGCTCGCGGCGCAGGCCAGGATGGCTATCGCCAGAGCCAGCCAAGGCGATCCGGTTGTCGAGGCAACCATGTAGGCGACAATGGCGCCAATCAGCATGGTGCCTTCGACAGCGATGTTCCAGATGCCCGCGCGCTGCGTGACAAGTTCGCCCATTGCCGAAAAAAGCAATGGCGTGGCAATGCGGACCATCGCCGCCAGGAGGCTTATCAGAAGCGGGCCCTGCAGCAGCTCAAGCATGGACTTCCCTCCTCACGATCTGAAGGCGCGTTGCGACGGCGGCACTGAGAAAGAACAAAAGCACCAGCCCTTCCATCGCCGACACCAGGCCTGCCGGCGTGCCACTCTTCAGCCGCATGTAGATCGTGCCGCTTTCCAGCGCGCCGAAGAACAGGGCGGCGATCATCACGCCGCTCGGGCGCAGTCCTCCCACCATGGCAACGACGATCCCCGAACTGCCGATGCCAAGCAGCGTCTCGGCACGCAGCCGGTGCGAGACACCGAAAAGCTCGCCGGCGCCAGCCAGTCCCGCCAGGGCCCCCGACATCAGCATGACGGTCAGCAGAAGCCGGCGCACATTGGTGCCGCGAAACGTCAGCGCGGTCGGGTTTGAGCCGAACGCGCGGATTTCGTAGCCCAGCGACGTCTTGTCGAGCAGCACCGCTGCGAATGCCGAGGCGGCGAGAGCGAACAGGAAGCCGACATGCAGCTTTCCCGCCCCAACAGCCAAGAGGATCGGCCACTCCAGACTTGGATCGATGGGCGGCGACTGGTGATAGGATACGGTCACGCC
>NZ_RZRR01000899.1:0-2248 GCF_003998555.1 Mesorhizobium sp. M7A.F.Ca.CA.002.09.1.1
TTGGCCGCACCGTCCGGGTGACCATCCAGGCCGACAAGGATGCACGTGCAGGTGCCGCCGACATTTCGCGGCTCTATGTGCGCAATGCCTCCGGCGGCATGGTGCCGCTCTCGACGCTGGGCAAACTCGTGCCCTTCGTCGGCCCGGAGACCGTGCCGCACTACAACAACAATGCCTCGGCCTCGATCAATGGCGGCGCCGCACCGGGCTTTTCCTCCGGCCAGGCGGTTGCCGCCATGGAACGGGCCGCTGCAACCGCGCTGCCAAGGGATTTCGGTTTCGAATGGACCGGCATCACCTTCCAGGAGCTCAAGGCAGGATCGATCGCGTCCGTCGTCTTCGGCCTCGCCATTGTCTTCGTCTTCCTGATCCTGGCGATGCAGTATGAGAGCTGGGCGATGCCGTTCATGGTGCTGTTGGCGGTGCCACTGGCCCTGTTCGGCGCCTTCGCAGCGTTGTTGCTGCGTGGCATGCAGATCGACGTCTACTCGCAGATCGGCTTCGTCATGCTGATCGGCCTGGCGGCCAAGAATGCGATCCTGATCGTCGAATTCGCAAGGCGACGGCGCGAGGAAGGCCTCAGCATCGTCGACGCGGCGATGGAGGCGGCACGGCTCAGGCTGCGGCCGATCCTGATGACGGCCTTCGCCTTCATCCTCGGCGTGCTGCCGCTGATGTTTGCGACCGGCGCCGGTGCGGCAAGCCGGCAGTCGATCGGCACCACCGTGTTCGGCGGCATGGTCGCGGCGACCATCCTGTCGCTGGTGTTCGTGCCGGTGTTCTACGCGGTCATCGAACAGCTGCGTGAACGCCGCGGCAAAGACGAGCCCACCTCTCAAGACAATGAACCAACTGCTGAGCACGCTTTACCGCCCCTGGCGGAAGCGGCCGAATAAGATTGGAGACTGATCATGCGTAAATGGAAAATCGCGTTGGGAACGGCTGTCGCGCTGGGTGCGATCTCGGTGGCCAGCGTCCACCTGCTCGATATGGGCAATCTCAGCCTCAATGCCGGCACGGCAGGTGCGGCGCCCGCCCCGGCGGCGTTCGTCATGCCGGTGCCGGTGGTCAGCGTCGTCAAGAAGACGATCCCGATCTACCTCGACTATGCCGCGCGGACAGAGCCGATCCGCAGCATCACCTTACAGGCGAGGATTCCCGGCTATCTGCAGGAGCAGACCGCAGCCGACGGCGTCGACGTCCGGCAAGGCGATCTTCTCTACAAGATCTCGCCTGACGACTTCCAGGCGGCGCTCGACCAGGCCAAGGCCCAAGTGCAGCGCGACACGGCGACGCTCGACTATGCCCGCTCGAATCTTGGTCGCGGCACCGAGCTCGCCAAGAGCGGCTACCTCGCCAAGGACGGCTTCGACCAGCGCACCAGCACCTTGCGCGAAGCGCAGGCATCGCTGGCGCTGAACCAGGCGGCGGTCCGCACGGCAGAGCTCAATCTGAGCTACGCTGAAATCCGGGCGCCGTTTGCCGGGCGCCTTGGCCGCAACCAGGCCTCGGTCGGAACGCTGGTCAGCGTCGCCGGCACCGTGCTCAACACGCTGGTGCAGCTCGACCCGATCTACGTCACCTTCAACCCGAGCGAGACGGATCTGACCGAGATCGAGCAAGCCCGTGCGAACGGCCCGATCGAAGTGGATGTCCTGCTCCCCGGCCAGACCGAGGCAAGCCAGAAGGGCGAGCTTACCTTCATCGACAATTCGGTCGACCGCTCGACCGGCACGATCACGGCGCGCGCGACGATCGGCAATGGCAAGTTCACGCTGCTGCCGGGCCAATATGTCCGTGTCCGGCTGCATGTGAGAGAGCAGGCCGATGCGCTGATGGTGCCACAGACGGCGCTGGGCTCAAGCCAGCTCGGCAAATATCTCTATGTCGTCGGCAAGGGCAATACGGTCGACCAGCGGCTGGTTTCGCTCGGACCGACGAGCGGCGATCAGGTCGCCATCCTCAGCGGCGTCGCCGAGGGCGACCAGGTGATTACGGGAAATCTGCAGAAGATCGGCCCCGGAGCGCCCGTATCGCCGATACCGGAAAAGCCGGCCACCTGAACACCCCCGTCAGGATCCGGCTTCAGCGCGGCGCCCCGGCCTTCCCACAGGTCGCGGGCGCCGCTCGACTGAGCAGTTCCACCAGACCGGCAACATCGGCCCGGTCGGCCTTGGCCGGCGGCATGAATGCACAATAGGGGTGCCCGAGGTGCACCGAGACGAGGAGAGCGCAATCAGCCGACCGG
>NZ_RZRR01000900.1:0-2242 GCF_003998555.1 Mesorhizobium sp. M7A.F.Ca.CA.002.09.1.1
CTCCTCGGCCGGCTGGAAGATGAAATGCACCGTGCCGGCGAAGTCGGGCGAGCGAACAAGTGCTGACGCTGCGCCGAGCAGCATTGTCGTGTGGCCGTCATGGCCGCAGCCATGCATCCTCCCGGGGACGCGGGACGCATGCGGCAGCGGCCGCGCCTCGGTCATCGGCAGGGCGTCCATATCGGCGCGAATGCTCAGGCTGCGACCAGCGCCGAGCCTGCCCCTGAGCGTGCCGACGACGCCTGTGCGGCCGACACCTTCGGTCGTCTCGATGCCCCACGAGCGCAGTTTGTCCGCCACGAAACGTGCCGTCTCGAACTCTTCGAAGCCGAGTTCTGGATTGGCATGCAGATGCCGCCGCCAGGCCGTCATCTCTGTCTCTAGTTGCTGCACCGAGGGTACCAGTCTCATGCCGATGCCTTTGCGCGAAGAGTTTGTGAGCGGCTCTGCAGGATGGCGATGACCACAAGCAGGATTGCCGAGAAAGCGATCAGCAGCACGGCGACGGCCGCGATGGCGGGACTGATGGACTCGCGCACCCCGGAGAATATCATGCGAGGCAAGGTTCGCTCTGCGCCCGTCGAGAGGAAACTTGCGACGACGACTTCGTCGAAAGAGATGATGAAGGCGATGATGGCCCCTGTAATGACGCCCGGCGCTATCAGCGGCAGCACTACCTTGAAGAATGTGCGCATGGTGCCGGCGCCGAGCGATGCCGCCGCGCGAACCAACGTCCGGTCGAAGGTCGAAAGGCTGGCGACGACAGTCGTCAGCATCACAGGCACGGCCATGGCCGTATGCACCAGAATGATCGATAGCTTGTTGCCAACGAGTCCCAGTGTGGCGAAGAATGAAAAGGCCGCGACGCCGACAATGACGACTGGCGTCACCAAGGGCGCGGCGATGATCGCATAGAGGATCCGTTTGCCGGCAAAATCGCCCCAGGCGAGCCCGATCGCCGCCGGTATGCCGAGCAGCAGCGCCAGAACCGTGGTGGACAGCGCGATGACGACCGAGTTCCACAGCGCGGTCGGCCAGCGCTGGTCGACCCACAGTTCGGCATACCAGCGCAGCGACCAGCCCGGCGTCGGAAACGCCAGCGAGTTGCTCGAGGTCAGCGACATGGGGATCACGATCAGCAGGGGCAGGATGATGAACGCCAGCAATGTCGCCGCATAGGCATACATCAGCCATTTCCGAAAGCGGTCGGCGCTCATGCGACATGCGCCTTGCGGCGGAAGAGGACGGACGCCGTCCAGAACAGGAATGCAAACAGGACGAGGATCATCAGCAGTTGCAACGAAAGCGCTGCACCCATGCCCCAGTTCAGTGTGCTGTTCGTGTAGAACGCTATGTAGCTGGAGATCATCTGGTCGGTCGGCCCGCCGACAAGCGTCGGGGTGATGTAGTAGCCGAGTGCGAAGACAAAAACGATCGCCCCGCCGGACAGGATTCCTGGCAGGATCAACGGCAACTGCACGCGGCGCCACGCTGTGAGCCACGGCGCGCCCAGTGACAGTGCCGCGCGCATATAGGTGGTCGGAACCCGCCGCATGACGGCGACGACGCAGAGCACCATCATGGGCAGCAGAACCTGAACCATTGCCACGTAGAGTGAAAAGCGTGTGTAAATGAGATTGAGCGGCTCGCTGACGATGCCGAGGCCAAGCAGCGTGGAATTCACGGGTCCGTTCTTCTGCAGCACGATGATCCAGATGACGGTGCGCACCAGCAGCGATGTCCAGAGCGGAAACAGGATCAGCGCGAACATGAGCTTCGACCAGGCCGGCGGCGCGCTGACAATTGCCTGCGCCAGCGGCACGGCGAGCACCGCGCAGATCACGGTCACCACGATGCTGATCCAGATCGTACGCAGCAGCGCGTCGACGAAGATGGCGCGATCGGCTGAAATGGCTTCGATCGAATTGTCCGCGCCTCGCTTCAGGTCAAGGCTCGCAAGCAGATAATAGTCCGTTCGCGCGCTTTGCTGACGCGCGATGACCTGCCAGAGATCGATATTTTTCCAGCCGGCCTGTTTGGAGAGCACCTCGTCGCGCACGGGACGCATAGTCAGCTTGCCGTCGGCCGCATCCTTTGCCGTCTTGATGACGAGGAAACGGCTGCCGACGACGCGCTGGTTCACGAGTTGCGCCAGTACGCCTTCCTTTCCGGCGCGCCGCGCGTCGGCCAGGTCCTCGACGAGTGCTGCAAAGACGGGTTCGCCAGGCAGGCCGCTATCTGC
>NZ_RZRR01000089.1:0-10158 GCF_003998555.1 Mesorhizobium sp. M7A.F.Ca.CA.002.09.1.1
GGACCGGACCGCGTCATCGGCTCGGTCGTCTATCCCGCGGTCGAGGTCGATGCGCCGGGGCTCATCCGCCATGTCGAGGGCAAACGCTTCTCGCTCGGCGAACCCTCGGGCGAGCGCAGCGAACGGGTCACGCTTCTGGCCGAGGAGATGGTCAAGGGCGGCTTGCAGGCGCCGGTGCGCGAAGACATCCGCAGCGAGATCTGGGTAAAACTGTGGGGCAATCTTTCGTTCAACCCGATCTCGGCGCTGACCGGCAGCACGCTTGCCGCGATCGTTGCCGACGAGGGCACCCGCACGCTCGCCCGCACCATGATGCTGGAGGCGCAGGCGATCGGCGAAAGCCTCGGCGTGCGTTTTCCCATCGCGGTCGACCGGCGCATCAAGGGCGCCGGCGATGTCGGCGAGCACAAGACCTCGATGCTGCAGGACCTGGAGCGTGGCCGGCCGATGGAGATCGACGCGCTGGTGAGCGCGGTGCAGGAACTTGGCAGGCTAACGGACAAGCCGACCCCGACCATCGATGCCGTGCTGGCGCTGGTGCGGCGGCTGGCGGTGGAACGCGGGTGTTATGGATAATGGGCTCGGGGTTGATCAGCACCGTGGCGAGGGCGCGACGATCCAGGCCTTGAAGCGCCTTGGCCTCATCTCCCAGCTTGACCAGGGTTAGCAGCATGCTGAACGCCATTCACCACGTCGCGCTCATCTGCACCGACTACGACCGGTCGCGACGGTTCTACGTCGAACTCCTCGGCCTCGATCTGATCCGGGAGGTTTATCGGGAGGAGCGGCAGTCATGGAAGGCGGATCTGCGGATCGGGTCGGCCCAACTGGAATTGTTCTCCTTCCCTGCACCGGCGACGCGGCCGTCCCACCCAGAGGCTACAGGCCTGAGACATCTGGCATTCGCGGTGGCTAATCTTGATCCCGTGATTATCCGCCTGGAAGCCGCAGGCGTTGCCGTCGAGCCAATCCGGATCGATCCATACACAGACCAACGGTTTACCTTTTTCAGGGACCCGGATGGATTGCCGCTGGAACTCTACGAAGCCCCATAAGGAACGGTTCGATTTCACGATGGGCGCTTTGTACTGACGGTCTCGGTATCGGCGGACCGCGAATCTGTGCTAAGCGCCGCCCAACTAACCAAAGGACGACACCAATGAGCGAACTGACCGTGGCCGAGGCGACCGAGAGCATCTATGCCTCGCTCCGGGCGGACAATGCCGACATCGACACACATATCGCGGCGCTTAAGGCGGCGCTGACGCGAGAGGGGATCAAACAGGCGGTGTTCGATCCGACCAAGCTGGCGCAGAACAACCGCTCGGGCCGCAAGTTGATGCAGGCTTATTTTCGGCAACGCGGCGTGAGCGTGAAGTTTTCGGACCAGTAGAACCGCGCGCGATCTCAACCGTGTGATTGGTTGGTTTCGGACGCATGTTCTCCGACGCTCCGGGCCCTCCCATTTGACCGACTCAATAACAGCGATCTGCGGCCGCAAGGGCTTCGGCACGGTGAGCTTGGTCCAGTGCGCCAATCCGTCGGACCGACGCATAGAACCTGACATAGTCGCCCGAGCACAGATCGAACAGGCGCAGAAACGCGGTCACCCGATCGCTATAGACGGAAGTCGCGGCGAGCTTTGCATTGTTGATCGGGGAAGCGAACCAGGCATCGTATCCCCGGTATCGGCCCCAGCGCCTGTCGCGCATGTGTCGGTAGCGCATCCGCAGCCGTTCAATCGCCGCCGTCTTTGCGGCCAGTTTTTGCTCCGAGGTTCCGGCGTTGGAATAGACTTTTGCCAACTCGTCCCGTGTTTGCGACACCAGCGCAAGAAATTCAGCTTTGCGCCTCCGGGCGGCTTCGTAACGGCGCAATGCGGCGGTATCGCCAGCCGCGCGCAGCCATTTTCTCACGCCGGTCGTTTCGACGGCGACAGCGAACGACTCGTTGAATGCGGAATCGTCGTGCACGTAGACGCGCTGGTGGGCCAGTTCATGGAACACCAGCCCTGCAAGATAGGTTTTATCCTCGCTGAACATCGTGCTCAGCAGCGGGTCACTCGACCAGCCAAGCGTGGAATATGCGGTGATGCCCGTCACATAGACATCCATGCCCTGTCCTTGAAGTTCGGCAGCGGTTTCAATTGCGGACTTCCTGGAGAAATATCCCCGGTAGGGCACGCAGCCGAAAACGGGAAAACACCATGTTCGCGGCGTCAGCGAGAATGCCGGCGCGGCGAAGACGGCCCATGTCACCGAATCCCGGCCGATATCGACATAGCTGCGGTAGCTGCTGTTGTCGGGCAGCGCCAGTTCATCCGTTGCGAACTGTCGTATGGCGCTCGCCGATGCCATTCGAGCGCGCAATGCCTTCGGCGTCGAAGGGTCCTCGATCAGTTTTCCGACATCCTGGCGCGCCGTCATGATCCGCAGATGACCCTGCACGGATTGCGCGTAATAGGAAACACTGGTGCAGCCGGTCGCGCCAGACACCACGATCATAACGGCAACCAATCGAAAGAATGCGCGCATCACGATTTGCCCACAGCAGTGCTCCCGTACCGATCGGGCGATTGTCGCGATTGCCCCAGGTCCCAAGCAGCCGCATCGATTTGATCGAGGTCTATAGCTTTCTAAAGAATCCGGACAGAATATTCGGACCCACTTCGCCAGGGCGCAGTCTGATCCCGTCCTCGAAGCAGTTCAGCGTCATGCATTCGAAGCCGCTGCGTGCGAGGAATGCCACCAGCGAGTCACGATCGAAGTGGTGGAGGTGCTCGTCGGGAAGACGCATACGCCACGTCCGGAACCAGGCGTCGCCGTCGGCGCCGAGCTCGCGCCAGCGGCAATAAGGGACGGCGACGGCCAGGTAGCGGGCCTTAAGCCGGGCGAGGAAACCCAGATCCGGGATATGCTCAAGCACATCGAACATGGCGACGAGATCCCACGAGCTGGAGAGCGCCTCATCCCAATCGACGAAGCGGACGCCCTTGGGCAGCGGAAACCTGGTTATGTCGCAGCCGGCGCAGTCGGCGACCCCGGTTATTTTCGCGGCTTCGATGAATGTGCCGGTGCCATATCCAATCTCCAGCACGGACCGGGGGATCTCGCCAGTGATCCCCAGCACCCAGCCGAGTCGCTGATATCCGAGCTTGATGGTCCGGTCACTCAGGTCCTCGTAATAGGAAATGTACTGCTTGTCATACTTGATCGGTTTGGAGTCGACCTGGTGGATCACGCCAAACCCGTCCACCGCGTAGTTGTCCAACATTGGCGTGCGGCCCCCCAGGTTCCGAGTTCCTTACCGGCAGAACTAGGACGCAACCGGACAATCGAGCGGTCAGGTATTCAGCCGCCAGCTTGAACTGCTCAGTCCTTGCCCGCCCGCTTGAAAATCCGCGCATAAAATTCGCCGACGATGCCGCGCCGGAAGATCAGCACGCACACCATGAAGATGAGGCCGGTGGCGATGGTCACCGGAAAGCCGGAAGTGGCAAGCGTGTTTTCCAGGCCAATGACAAGGCTGGCGCCGATGATCGGCCCGACCATGGTGCCGATGCCGCCGAGAAGCGTCATCAGGATCACTTCGCCCGACATCTGCCAGGTGACGTCGGTGAGCGTGGCGAACTGGAAAACGATCGCCTTGAGCGAGCCGGCCAGCCCGGCCAGGGCCGCCGACATGACGAAGGCGCCCAGCTTGTAGTTGGCGACGGAATAGCCCAGCGAAATGGCGCGGTTCTCGTTCTCGCGGATCGAGCGCAGGATCATGCCGAACGGCGAGTTGACGATGCGCCAGATGGCGAAGACGCCGATCAGGAACACCGCCAGCACGAAGTAATACATGTTCAGCGAGACGTTCAGGTCGAGGACGCCAAGCAGCATGCCGCGCGGCACGCCCTGAATGCCGTCCTCGCCTTGCGTGAAGGGCGACTGCACACAGAAGAAGAAGAACATCTGCGACAGCGCCAGCGTGATCATGGCGAAATAGATGCCTTGCCGGCGAATGGCGAAAAAGCCCATGACAAGGCCGAGCAAGGCCGCACCCGCCATGCCGAGCAGAATGCCGGCTTCCGGCGGCCAGCCCCAGACCTTGACGGCATGCGCGGTGAAGTAGGCGGCGCCGCCGAAGAAGGTGGCGTGGCCGAACGATAAGAGCCCGGTATAGCCGAGCAGAAGATTGAACGCGCAGGCAAACAGCGCGAAACACAGCATCTTCATCAGGAAGATCGGATAGATCAGGAAAGGCGCTACCAGCAGCGCCAGGATGCCGAGCCCGACCAGCATCCATTCCAGCCGTGCCGAGGTTTTGGCCGATGCCTCGCGAAGCGTCAGTTCGGTCATGTCAGATGTCCCTTCCGACATGTCAAGCGTCCCTTCCGAACAGGCCAGCCGGCCGGACCAGAAGCACGATGGCCATGATGACGAAGACCACGAGATTGGAGGCCTCGGGGTAGAAGACCTTGGTCAGGCCCTCGGCGAGGCCAAGCATGTAGCCGGTGACGATCGCACCGAGGATCGATCCCATGCCGCCGACCACCACCACCGCGAAGACGACGATGATGAGGTCCGATCCCATAAGCGGGCTCACCTGATAGATCGGTGCTGCCAGAATGCCGGCAAGCCCGGCCAGCGCGGAGCCAAGGCCGTAGGTGAGGGTCAGCAGCAACGGCACGTTGACGCCGAAAGCCTGGACGAGACGGGGATTCTCGGTTGCCGCGCGCAGATAGGATCCAAGCCTGGTCTTCTCGATCAGCGCCCAGGTGCCGAAGCAGACGATCAGCGAGGCGACCACGACCCAGCCGCGATAGTTGGGCAGGAACATGAAGCCGAGATTGGTGCCGCCGGCAAGCAGCGGCGGCACGGCGTAGGGGTTTCCCGAGACGCCGTAATAATAGCGGAAGATGCCTTCGAGTACGAGCGCGAGGCCGAAGGTGAAGAGCAGCCCGTAGAGCGGATCGAGATCGTACAGCCTCGACAGCGCCAGGCGCTCGACCACGACGCCGAAGATGCCAACTATCAGCGGCACAAGGATCAAAGCGGGCCAATAGCCGATGCCGAGATGGGTGAGAAGCAGGTAGCCGACGAAGGCGCCGAACATATACTGGGCGCCATGGGCGAAATTGATGACGCGCAGCAAGCCGAATATGACAGCCAGGCCCAGGCTCAGCATGGCGTAGAACGAGCCGTTGATCAGGCCGACCAGCAACTGGCCGAGGAAGGCCTGAACCGGGATTCCGAAGATCATCGTCATGGCGCCATCATACACCCAGGACTTCGTGGAGCTGCGCCATGCGGTCCGGCAGTTCGCCGACCGGAAACCCCGCCACCACCTTGCCGTGCTCCATCAGATAGAAACGGTCGGCGACACGACTGGCGAAGCGAAAGTTCTGCTCGACCAGCAGGATCGTCATGCCGCGCTTTTTCAACGTCGCCAGCAACGCGCCGATGCGCTGCACGATGACGGGAGCGAGCCCCTCCGTCGGTTCGTCGAGGAGCAGCATCTTCACGCCGGTTCGCAGCATGCGCGCGATCGCCAGCATCTGCTGTTCGCCGCCCGACAGCCTGGTGCCGGGACTGTTGCGCCGCTCCTTCAGATTGGGGAACAGATCGAATATCTCCTCGACGCTCATGCCGCCCTGCGCGACGACCGGCGGCAGAACCAGATTCTCGTCCACGGTCAGCGTTGCGAAGATGCCGCGCTCCTCCGGCACGAAGCCGATGCCTTGATGGGCGGTGCGGTGCAGCGGCAGCCGCATCAGGTCCTTGCCGTCGAAGGCGATCCGGCCGGTCCGCTTGCGGATCAACCCCATGATGGCGCGCAGCGTCGTCGTCTTGCCGACGCCATTGCGGCCGAGCAGCGTGACCGTCTCGCCGGCAAACACTTCCAGATCGACACCGTGCAGCGCATGGCCCTCGCCATACCAGGCGTTGAGGCCGGTGACGGCAAGCAGAGGTGCGGCACTAGTCATCGGCGGTGCCCATATAGGCGATCTTGACGCGCTCGTCGCGGCTAACGGTGGCGTAGTCGCCAGCGGCCAGCACCTCGCCGCGCTGCATGACCGTTATCCAGTCGCAAAGGTCGGCCACCACGGTCAGATTGTGCTCGACCATCAGCACGGCGCGATCCCTGGCAACCGAACGGATGAGGCTGGAAACCGTGGCCACGTCCTCATGCCCCATGCCGGCCATCGGCTCGTCCAGCAGCAGCACTTTCGGATCGAGCGCGAGCGTCGTGGCGATCTCCAGCACGCGTTTTCTGCCATAGGAAAGATCGCCGGCGAGCCTGTTCCTGGCGTCGTCGAGACCAACCGAGCGCAGCAATTCCTCGGCGCGCGGGGTCAGCCGGTCGAGCGCCGCGAGCGAGCGCCAGAATTGAACGGCAAGACCACCCGGCCGCTGCAGCGCGACGCGAACATTGTCGAGCACGCTGAGGTGCGGAAAAATCGCCGATATCTGGAACGAGCGCACCAGCCCCATCCGCGCAACCCTGGCCGGCGAGGTGCGGGTGATGTCGTGGCCAAGCAGCTCGATCCTGCCGCTGGTCGGCGCCAGGAACTTGGTGAGCAGGTTGAAGACGGTCGTCTTGCCGGCGCCGTTGGGTCCGATCAGGGCATGGATGTTGCCATGGCGGACATCGATATCGACGTTTTTGACGGCGATGAAGCCGGCAAAGTCGCGTCGCAACCCGCGGGCGGAAAGCACAACCCGCGGCTCGTTCGCGTCCAGGTCAGTCGGCGCCATCGGCCGCGCCGATCACTGGCCGGCCGTCGGACAGCCGCTTTCCTTCTCGCTGAGGAAGGCCTCGTTGCCTGGAATGGTGGCGAGATATTTGTAGTAGTCCCAATCCTTGGTGCTCTCGGCTGGCGACTTGACCTGGTAGAGGTACATGTCGTGAACCATGTTGCCGTCCGCCTGCACCTTGCCGTTGGTTATCACCGCGTCGTCCACAGGCATCGAATGCAGCTGCTTGGCGACGGCTTCGGTCTCGTCCGTGCCGGCTTTGTCGATCGCCTTCAAATACTGCGTCACCGCCGAATAGGTCGCGGCCTGGATCATGTTCGGCATGCGGTTGGTGCGCTTGAAAAAGCGCTGCCCGAATTCGCGGCTCTTGTCGTCGCGATCCCAGTAATAGCCTTCGGTCAGCACGACGCCCTGCGCCGCTTGAAGGCCAAGCCCATGCACCTCGGCCAGCGTGAACAGGAGTGCGGCAAGACGCTGGCCGCCCTGCACGATACCGAATTCGGCCGCCTGCTTGATGGAGTTGGAGGTATCGAGGCCGGCATTGGCCAGGCCGATGACCTTGGCGCCCGACGATTGCGCCTGCAGCAGGAAGGACGAATAATCGGTCGATCCCAGGGGATAACGCACCTCGCCCAGCACCTTGCCGCCATGGCTTTCGACGAACTTGGTGGTCTGATCCTTCAGCGAGTAGCCGAATGCATAGTCGACGGTGACGAAGAACCAGCTGTCGCCGCCCTGCTGCACGAGAGAGCCGCCGGTACCCACCGCCTGCGAGTGAGTGTCATAGGCCCAGTGGAAGCCGTAGGGCGAGCACTGTTTGCCGGTCAGCTCCGTGGTCGCCGCGCCGGTGACGATGTCGATCTTCTTCTTTTCCTTGGAAATCCCCTGGACGGCGAGCGCTACCGAAGAGGTCGTCAGTTCCATGATGGCATCGACTTGCTCGGTGTCGTACCACTGCCGGGCGATGTTGGAGGCGATATCCGGCTTGTTCTGGTGGTCGGCGCTGATGATTTCTATCGGCGCTCCCTGCACCTTGCCGCCGAAATCCTCAACGGCCATCTTGGCCGCCTCGACCGACCACTTGCCGCCGAAGTCGGCGTAGACGCCCGACTGGTCGTTGAGGATGCCGATCTTGACCTTGCCGTCGGAAATTTCGGCGGCCGAAGCGGGGATCGCGGATGCGGCGAGAAGTGCCGCGGAAACGAAAAGGCTTACCTTCATGGTTGACTTCCTCCCATAGCGATGAATCCGACCGACCCTCCTACGATCGATCATCGCAATGGTATTGAACATGAGGAAGATAGGGACAGAGGGCAAGAGGCCGTTAGGGATTTAGTGTTCGAAGCGATACGGTTTGGCGGCGCAACGCGAGCCTTGGGCGAGAGATAGAGACACAAACATGTGAACCGCCCGGCGGCAGTGCCGGCTCAGCCCTCGGCGGCGACGAGGTGGCCGTTGCCGACATCCCTCAGCGCCAGTTTCAGCGGCGCCTCGCCGATCCTGCGGGTGGCGCTCGGGATTTCCTGGTCGAGGCGCGCGAAGCGGCTTCTGCGCTGCGCGGGATCGGGCACGGGCACGGCTTCGATCAGGCGCCTGGTGTAGGGATGGCGCGGGTTGGAAAAGACCTGGTCGCGGGTGCCCATCTCGACGATCTGGCCGAGATACATGACGGCGACGCGGTCGGAGATGTTCTCGACCACCGCCATGTCATGCGAGATGAAGAGATAGGCGACGCCGAATTCGCGCTGCAATTCCTTCAACAGATCGAGCACGCGCGCCTGCACCGAGACGTCGAGCGCCGAGACGCTTTCGTCGGCGATGATCAGCTTCGGCCGCAGTGCAAGCGCGCGGGCAATGCAGACGCGCTGGCGCTGGCCGCCGGAGAATTCATGCGGATAGAGTTCCATCTGGTCGGCCGACAGGCCGACGCGCTCGAACAGCGCTGCGACACGCTCGCTGCGCTCTTCCTTCGAGGCGATACCGTGGATCAGCAGCGGCTCGGCGACGAGGTCGCCGACACGCATGCGTGGGTCCAACGAGGCATAGGGGTCCTGGAAAATCATCTGCACGTCGCGGCGCACCGCCTTGCGCTCGTCGCGGCCGAGGCCGGACAGATTGCGGCCGCCAATGGCGATGTCGCCGCTGTAGGGCACCAGTCCGGCCAGCGCCTTGGCGGTGGTCGACTTGCCACAACCGGATTCGCCGACCAGCGCCAGCGTCTCGTTGGGCGCGATCGAGAAGCTGACGCCTTCGACGGCGTGGACGCAACGAGTGACCCGGCCGAAGAAGCCGCCATGCAGGTCGAAACGGACATGCAGGTCCTTGACGTCAGCGACATTGGCCGGCGTTGCCGTCTCGGCACTCCTGGATTCCTGGCGACCGATACCGCTGCCGATGCGCGGCACGGCGGCCAGCAGCTCGCGCGTGTAGCCGGCTTGCGGCCTGGCGAAAATGTCAGCGGTTTTTCCCTCTTCGACCATGCGGCCATGCCGCATGATGATGACGCGGTCGGCCATTTCGGCGACGACGCCCATGTCATGAGTGATGAGGATGACGCTGGTGCCATGCTGGCGCTGCAGATCGCGCAAAAGTTCCAGCACCTCGCCTTGCACGGTGACGTCGAGCGCCGTCGTCGGCTCGTCGGCGATCAGCACGTCCGGCTCGAGCGCCAGCGCCATGGCGATCATCACCCGCTGGCGCATGCCGCCGGACAGTTCGTGCGGAAACTGCTTTAGCCGGCTTTCGGCTTCCGAAATGCGCACCGCCTTCAGCGCCTCGATGGCACGCTGGCGAGCCTCGCTCTGCGACAGGGAGGTATGCGCCTCGATGGATTCGGTGAGCTGCCGGCCGATCGACAGCACCGGGTTGAGTGAGGTCATCGGCTCCTGGAAGATCATGGCGATGCGGTTGCCGCGAATGCGCCGCATCCGGCGCTCGTCCAGAATCGTCAGATCTGTATCGCCGAGATGGACCTTGCCGGATGAAATCCTGGCGGCAGGCTGCGGCAGAAGCTGCATGATGGCCAGAGCGGTCATCGATTTGCCGGAGCCGGATTCACCGGCAATGCACAGCGTCTCGCCACGAGACAACGTCAGCGACAGGTCGGAGACGACCTCGCGCTCGCCCTCCTCGCCGCGCACGCTGACGGAGAGGTTGGCGATGTCGAGTATGGGTTCGCTGGCGGTGATCATTGCGCGCGTGACCCGGAGAGGGATTTACTCCGGCACCCCCCCCTCCTCATTCAAACACGCAGCGCGGAAAGTAGAACGACACCACCCAGTTCGGCATGTCAACGATCTCGCTGATGCGGAGATCGCCGCAGACCGAGGCCAGCATATAGGCCTCGACTGGGTCGATGTGATAACGACCGGCGAGCAGGTCGACCATCTGCGCAACCGCTTCCCTGGCGCCGGTC
>NZ_RZRR01000008.1:0-22399 GCF_003998555.1 Mesorhizobium sp. M7A.F.Ca.CA.002.09.1.1
GACCAGGTCTGGCAATGGCCATATCGACGCCAACACGAATTGCCCATTGGACGGACCCTCCAGCCTGACCGCCGTCCTCATCGACGCCACTGATCCAATTTCGGCAACGACGATGGCTGATCTCAAGAACGAGTTCCGAAAGACCATTGGGCAGGTCGAGCCGGGTGGGTATGTGAGGATTTATACCCTGAGCTCGGCGCCTGGTGAGCTGACGGTGATGTTCGATGGATGCAATCCCGGTGATGGGTCGACCGTCGATAGTTGGACCAACAATCCTGCGCGGCGTCAAAAGAAGTGGGAAAACGCCTTCGGCGATCCTTTGAACAAACTTCCCGATGAAATCCCGAATGCGGCTTCCGCGAGCCAATCTCCGATCATGGCTGGAATTCAGAAAATCAAGCTGTCGCTCTTCGATAGCAGCTTGGCCAAACAGGGCAGTCCCAAGCGATTGGTGGTCGCCTCTGACATGATCGAGCATACGACGATTTACTCGCAGTACCGATCGGGACTGGATTACCAAAAATACCTCAACAGCGCCGCCGACCGCACATATGGGACGTCGCTGGATGGGGTGGGCATCACAATTCTTTATATCGATCGGGCAAAGAAGCCATTTCAGACCCTGGATCACGCGGAGTTCTGGACACATTGGGTCCAGAACCATCACGGCGAGTTCGAAAAGCTGGTTGGCTTGGATGGGTTAAACTGATGGCGAGAGCGCACGACAAACCTTTGCTGGATCATCCACGTCTGCCGGTCGTGGTTTTCGCGGCATTGACACTCGGCGGGTGTGTATTCATCGCCATTGCAAAACTCTCAGGCGTAAATCCGATCGTCGCGGCGGTAGCACCGGCCTGCCTGATGTTTTTCTATCTCGGGGTTTCGATCTTTGCTGGAAAGCTACAACTGCACGACGAGCAGACCGGCGATAACCTCTACTATATGGGCTTCCTGTTCACCCTGACGAGCCTTGGGGTCTCGCTGTTTCAGTTTGGAACGGAAGGCTCAACCGACACGATCGTCCAAAATTTTGGCATCGCGATCACGTCGACGATCACCGGTATTGCTCTGAGGGTTTTCTACAATCAGATGCGGCGCGATCCCGCGGACATTGAGCGAACGGCGAGGCACGAACTTGCCGACATGACACGGCGTGTAAGAGCCGAGATGGAAAGCGTAACCAGGGAGTTCGCCGACTTTCGTCGTGTCAGCCATCA
This sequence comes from Mesorhizobium sp. M7A.F.Ca.CA.002.09.1.1, assembly GCF_003998555.1. NCBI lineage: Bacteria > Pseudomonadati > Pseudomonadota > Alphaproteobacteria > Hyphomicrobiales > Phyllobacteriaceae > Mesorhizobium > Mesorhizobium sp. M7A.F.Ca.CA.002.09.1.1. Next base: position 1,218 of record NZ_RZRR01000008.1, read on the forward strand.
AATGCTCGAAGAGGGCTTTGCAGAGATTGCCGAGCAAGCGGCACGCAATGGGGAGCACATTCGATCTGCCCTGGACAATATTGCCATGGAATCGATCAAGCCTGTCCAAGAGGCGTCTGCCAAGCTCAGTGACGCGTTGCAGCACAATTTCGGGCAAGTCGAAACCCAGTTTGCTTCGATAGCGAACCGCGTTGGAGCTGCAGCGGATTTGCTGGATAAAGCCAACAGCTCGATGTCCAACTCTGTTGGAAAGCTCGGTAATCAAGCCGACAATATGGCTGCCAAGCTGGAAAAGGTGGTTGTTCCTGATGAGGTGCTGAAGAACGATCTGGCGCCGATGGTCAAGCTCCTGGGTAATGCTGTCGCACAATATGCGATAAAAACCGAAACAGCCTCGCAAGAGCAGCAAACGCGGATGACCGGTCTTGCCGACGCAGTGATCAAGGTGGCGACTGGAGTGGAGAGAGCGGCAGCGGCCGCAGAAAAGACCGCAGAAACTGTCCAAGCGCAGCAGCGTTTGACTGAGGAGTTCATGGCTGTGATGCAGAAACACAGCAATGAAACACGCGGCCTCGTCGCAACCCTTACACAACATAGCCTCCCGGCCGTGCGCACTCCCCAGCCTCTGAGCAATGCGATAGCGAACGATGTCGAGCGAGTGGCGGCACCTTCCACTGTTGCCTCCCCTGTGGAGACGCCAATCAAGGTTTCGGATGACACGGAGGGCGACACCTTCCGATCGTTAAGCAGTCCGGCGGAGGTGGAGAAGGGTGAACCGCCAAAGAGAGCAAGTTGGTGGGGCAGGTGAGTGAGGTTAGCGGAACAGCCATTACGTTTGAGCGCAAGGGCTATGGCCGCGGCCTGATACTCGGCCTGACGATGGCTGAGACGATGCTGCTTCTCGTTTTCTGCCTTTTGCTTGCTGCAGGCGCGCTCATCGCCAAGACAAAGAAAGAGGCTGCGGCAGCGCAGAAGATTGCGCAGTCCCTCAATGAGAACGCTCGCAAGCTTGACGAGGAAAACAAGCGGTTGCTGGCTCAGCTGAATGCCATGGTCAAGCCTGCAAGTCGACGCAATGTACCAGATCAAGAATGGCGTGAATTGGTCCGGGCCAAAGAGGCCGCAGAGGCAATCAAAAAAGTGGGACTGACCCTTGAGGAAGCGGTGAAAAGCGCGCCGGCCGCCAAAGTCCTCTCTGACAACGACGTCGACGTTGATCAGGCCAAAGCCATGATCGAGAAGATGAAGGTTCTGCGCGAGCTCGGCTACGTTGGCACGGGCAAGACGTCCAAGGATCTTGCTGACGCACTGAAGAAGGCAAGGAACGAGGCCTCTGCTGACAAGCCACACGATTGGCCACCGATCATCAGTCTTAGCGAGCTCGATGGCTATAATTTCGATACTGGAAGTGCGGAGCTTTCCGGTGGCTTCAAAACGAAGTTGCGGCAGATGTCGAAGACCATTGCTGGAATTGCAACTTCCTATGGTGTGGACGTCATTGAGGTGATTGGCCACACGGACGAGCAGGCGATGTCCGGTGACTCATCGAATATGGACAGAGGCCTTCAGCCCGTACTGGCGCGCAAGATGGACATTGGCACACTCCATCCTGCCGACAATGCCGGGCTTGGATTAGCGCGAGCGATCTCCGTCACAGGCATCCTGCGCGATATGCCGGAACTGAAAGGCTTCACCATCCTGCCAATGTCCGGCGGCCAGTTGATATTGCCTGGCGACCGGCTCACCGACGGCGCACAGGCCGGCGACGTCAAGGCGAGGAGGCGAATTGAGATCAGGGTCAGGCAACGTTCGCGAGAGACAGATATTGGACTGGTTCCGGTACCAAAGTTGTGAGGCGAACTGCCCTTGGGTTTCGCTCACAGGGCTTGGGGGGGATTGCGGGGATGGGGTTTTACGTTCGAAAATCGATTAGTGCGGGACCTTTCCGCTTTAACTTCTCGTCTGGCGGGGTTGGCGCGTCCGTTGGCGTGCAAGGTCTTCGTATCGGGACTGGCCCACGAGGGCATTATATTCATGCAGGCGTCGGCGGTCTCTACTACCGAGGCACTTTGGGAAAGCGCAGCGCCAAGCAGACGCTGCAACTGTCTGAATTCCCATCTGGGCCAAAGCCCCATCCAACATCCTCACCCGTGGAATATGTCAGCGGTGGCGTCGTGATGAGAGAAATCGAGTCCGCCGATGTGATCGAGATGCGTGATGAGACATTTGCCAATGTGCTTGATGAAATCAATGCGAGGCAATCGCAGACGCGAATGTCGCTCATCCTGGCCGTGCTGTTTGGGATCGCCGGATTGATCGCAGGCGCAATGCTGGGAGGTGGGGTGGCGCTGATCGGTATTGCTGCCTTTTTGCCGGGCATGCTTATTGGCAACTGGTTGGACAGCTACCGCCGGGTGAGCGTGCTCTACTATGATTTGGAGCAGGACGCGGAGGCGGCCTACGGGCGACTTGTCGCCGCCTTTGACACGCTCACACGCTGCGCGGCGAGTTGGCATGTCGCGGCTGGTGGCAAGATAGAGGATCTGACGACTTGGAAGCGCAATGCGGGAGCCACGATGTTGGTCGATAAAAAGTCGACGACGCTCCAAGCTTCCTTGCCGACGGTTGTTCGCAGCAATGTCACACCACCGTCGATACACGTCGGCCGGCAAATCCTTTATTTCATGCCAGACATGATTTTGGTGAAGGACGGAAACCAGTACGGTGCCGTTGGGTATGGAGACCTCAGGACGCAATTTGCCCCCAGCAATTTTATTGAGACCGGCAAAGTTCCATCTGATGCTGAGATCGTGAGCTATACCTGGGCTCATCCCAATAAGAATGGCGGACCCGACAAACGCTTCAGAGATAATCGGCAGATCCCTGTCTGTCGCTACGAAGCCTTGCGGTTTTCTAGCCCATCCGGGCTCAACGAGCTGGTGGAATTTTCCAAGACAAACGTCAGCCAGCCCTTTTGCCAGGCTCTATTGGCACTCGCGCAAATGCACCGAAACGCTGGTGGCCAGTCCGGCTTGCTGAAAGCGCGCTAAGGAATTGGCTTGGTCAGCAAATGCCTTCGCACGGAATTCCGTCGCCGTCCCGGTCCAATTTGGGTCCCCAGCTACAGTTATTGAGATACCAGCGCGCCTCATCGCATGAGGAGATTTGCTTACAATAGCGACGCGGTTGACACGAATAGCTCTGAGCTATTTGGCGACGGCCTGTAAGGCCGTAGGATGTGTCATTACCGGGTTTATTGTTGGCTGCATGTGTTGCTCGCCAATCCCAAGGGGCTGTGAAAGTGCCAACCCAGATGCCAATCTTGGCCCTTTGGGCATCTGCCTGTTGTGACGCGTAACTACCATGGCTGTATCGAGGCCAATCCAGGGCATAACCCTGTTCGACCATCCAAGACGCAATGCTAGCACCGTCCGCCCGCTGACAATCACCAACGAAGCGGTTGTAACGATCCCACGAAACAAAGTTGCACTGGATGGGTCGGGATTGACTGAGGAAGATGTCCAGTGCTTCTGCGGATTTGCGGCCGCATGGGTATTCTTGCCCGCTTGCGTCGCTGCAGTTTTGGCTGCTTTCAGGTGCGTCGATGCCATTGAAACGAATACGCTGTCCGTGGATCTCGATCGTGTCCCCGTCAACGATGGACGCTACGCCGACGATAGGCTTCGGTTTTGACCCGAGTGCGCTTGCTGTATTGGGTCCCGCGATCTGGTTGCCCCACCCTGTAAAGTAGGAGGTGACATAAGCGCCCACTGCTAGCGTGATCACCAGGATCGCGGCTAATGATTTATGTGAAAAGAAACGCTTGCGCATAATTGAAACCCGGCCGCGTCTTGGCCGCGAGCTGCGGCGATGGGAATAGCGATCGCGATTCAATTTTCGATCCTTTGCGAAGCTGCCAAATGTTTTGCTAGCGCGTCTTTGACTTCTTGGCTGCTGCTTTCTTGGGCGCGGCTGCTGTGCGACCGAGGCCAATCGATTTTGCCAATCTGGAGCGATTGGCTGAATAGTTAGGCGCGACCATGGGGTAATCGTTGGAGAGGCCCCATTTTTGGCGATAGGCGTCGGGCGTCAGTCCAAAATGCGTGTTCAAGTGTCTCTTGAGGGACTTGAACTTTTTGCCGTCTTCGAGGCAGACGATGTAGTCTGGAGTGACTGAGCGCTTGGGGTTGACCGCGGGAACTTGGTCGGGTTTTTCCGGTTCGGACGGCTGGCCGATACGCGCTAATGACGAATTGATGCTGGCAATAAGGTCCGGCAATGAGGAGACCGGCACTGAATTCTTGCTCACATAAGCCGCAACGATATCGGCGGTAAGCTCCATCAGCGCGGTGGCCGTATTTTGGATTTCGTCAGTCACTTCATGGCTCCGGACTTCTGCAGTGAAATCCCGATCTATTACTTATCGGCTAAAAAAACCAGTAGAGGGAGGATACTAAATGCCAGGCGCTAATAGTGATGAATGTTAAAGCGCCAATCAGAATGCGGAACCACGAGAGACGGTGGATTGATTGGGCGCGGCGTTTTCTTTGTATGACCAGGAAAGCGGCTTGAGGCTCACAGGCGGATGCATTTAGATTTGGACGAGTAGGACCTACGCATGACATTTTCGAAAGACCCGCCGCCGGAGGTTAAGCCCCAGAAGGATAAGGCAAAGACTGGATCTGAATTGGACCGCGTTCCAAGTGCGGGAGCCATTCGGGTCCGCAACGGACTCTCTGTGTCAGAAAAAGACATTGTGGAGGCGGCTAAATACGGGGGCAGGGAGCGAGAATCCTCGTCGGATAGCGACTAGGCAAAGGGGGCCAAGAATGCAGGCTCTGACCCATATCACACGTCGCAATATTGGACGGTGTCCAGAAGTGATCGCAGTCGTTTCTAATTGAACACGGCTGTTTTTTCTTGCGCGAACGCTCTACGCGGGCTCTAGCTGGTTCTCCTTTCAAAGGGGATGTAAGTCTTGGACGTAAAACAGTCAGTCTTCCAAAGCGATCTCCCTCTAAAGGAGAAACTCGAGCGCGCCAGGATGGAGTTGCTCGATCTTTCCGCCCGCAATCGACTTTTGAATGTGCCGCGGTTTTCCAAGAGCGCGAAGACGATCGATATCGTCGATGAGAAGTCGTCCGAAATTTATCGATTGCTGGTGACCGAAGGAAAGGCTTTTACCTTCCTGGCCGGCAAGCCCGATAGGCCGAAAGCGGGCCAGGATGAAAGCAGCCCTCCAGACGAAGAGATCGACTATTCCCCCGTCGCTCTCGCCCAACCAGAGGACGATGGAGTCGATAACAGAGGGATATCCGCGCGGCACTCGGACACCAAGCTGCAGACGCGTATGACCCCAACTGGGCTGCAGCGGCGGCTCCTTGATCTCTACCATGATGCCCGCACACTCGAGGAAGAGCAGGGCGTCAATATCCTCTTTCTGGCCCTTGGAATGCTGAAGTGGATTGACCCGAACAACAAAGAGAACATCCGTCAGGCCCCCCTCATTTTGGTGCCGGTTCGGCTTGAGCGAGGGGCCGCTGGAGAAAAATTCCGCCTACGAGCCCGGCCGGAAGATCTTACCGCAAACCTCTCCTTGGAACTCTATCTCGACCGCATTCACAAGCTCGCTCTGCCGCGTTTTGAGGTGGGAGATGACTTCGACGTCTCGGCCTATCTCGATGCCGTTGCCGAAGCAATTTCGACCAAAGAGGGTTGGGAGGTGCTTCGCGACGATATGGTGCTCGGCTTCTTCTCGTTTGCGAAGTTCTTGATGTACCGTGATCTGGATCCGGATCTCTGGCCCGATGGCGCAAAGATTATCGAACAACCGAAGATCCGCTCGCTTCTTTCAGATGGTTTCGAAACACGCGAGCCGCTTATGTCGGACGACATAGCGATTGATCCGCACATTGCGCCCGCCGAAATGTTGCATATCGTCGACAGTGACAGTTCTCAGACACTGGCGATCCATGACGTCAGAAAAGGTCGCGACCTCGTTATCCAAGGTCCGCCTGGGACAGGAAAATCGCAGACGATCGCAAACATTATTGGGTCGGCCGTTGCCGACGGAAAGACCGTGCTGTTCGTGGCCGAAAAGATGGCAGCGCTGGAGGTCGTCAAGCGACGGCTTGACACTGCTGGGGTGGGGGACGCCTGCCTTGAGCTGCATAGTAACAAGGCGAACAAGCGCATGATGCTAGAGGAGCTGCGGCGAACCTGGCAACTCGGATCGCCCAGGGGCCAGCTTCCTTCTTCCCTAACTGATCGCTTGCTGGAGGCTCGCGATAAACTCAACGCACATGCTGCACGAATGCACGTTGCGTTCGGAGCGTCCGAACTCACTCCTTATCAGGTTCTCGGCCAGCTAACCCGACTAAGGCAGGTCGGTCAGAAACCAGTGGACATCGAACTTACGGATGCCACAAGCTGGACAACTGACGGCGTTTCGCAACGTCGCAAATTGCTCGATGAGGTCTCTCAGCGGATCAACGAGATCGGCTTGCCGATCCACCACCCGTGGCGGGGAGTTGGCCTGGATGTCGTTCTTCCAACGACCATTGAGAGGCTCGTCCCACGCATCGCGGCGTTGCTGGACCAAGCCAAGGCACTGCACGCCAAACTGGTCGGTATCGCTGAGCGGATCAAGGCCGAGCCTCCGAAAATTCTCAGCGACAGCGGCGAGATAGAAGATCGCGCTGAGCTTCTCGCGTCCGCGCCTGGACTTCCTGCCGAGGCGCTCGTCTCGCCGGTATGGGATGAGCGTCCGAAAGACATTTCATCGCTTCTCTGGTCAGGAACGGATTTCGCCCGCAAGTCCGAGGAACTTTCGGAGCAGTTGGCGGCAACGGCTATCGACACGCCAATTGAAGGTCTCGAGACAGAGCTTGCAAAGCTTCCCTCGGAATTTCCGAAAGATGGTTTCCATCGTGCGCGACAGCTCACCATTCTGCTCCCACGCTTGAGGGAAGAAGCTGAGCGCCTGAATCAGGAACTCGGATCGGCGATATTGCCAGACACGTTGGCAGGCTTGCTCAGGCTGGCCGTGACCGGCGAGCGAGTAGCGGCAGCACCTGACGCAAGTCCGGAGGCCTTCGCAGCCACCGTTTGGGACTCCGGACTTGAGCAGGCAGGCGACCTTGCCGACAGCGTAGCGACGCTTGAGGCTGCCAGAGCCGACCTTCAGGGCAAGGTTGTTGACGCGGCGTGGAGCACCGAGGTGGCCGCGGCGCGGCAGGCGCTCGCCACACACACGGGAATATTGAAAGCATTGAACGGCGACTACCGTCGCGCCACAGCACTTGCGCGGACTATTGTGGTCGACCCTAGCGCGCCTGCGACGCAGATAGTTGGTCTCCTCGACCTTTTGATGAAGGGTCAGGCTGCCGCAGCAAGAGTCCGCGAAGGCGACGCTTTTGGCCGTTCCGCCTTCGGGGCAGATTGGCGTGGGGAGCGATCGGCTTCCGCGCCACTGCTCGCGCTAGTGGAGTGGATGCGGACTCTACGAGGGCTAGGCCCCGAACCTCGGATTATCGCCGGCCGGATGGCGGAACGCTCCGAGGCCGGTGCGCGTGCAGCGCGCGTTCGCAAGGTTATCGAAATCGGTCGGCCAATTATCGAAGGTTTCTGGAACGATCTCGGGCACCTCGCGTCATCCATGCTAGGCGACGTGGCTTCCGCCGAGCGGGCCTCGCTGCAACTGATGGAAGCGAAGGCGAGCACTGTAGCTCAAGCCGATGATGCGTCACGACAGGTTCTGACTGACGTTCCGGATCTAATCACTGAGCGGGTGGAGCTACTGCGCCGACTAGGCAGACTACAAGCACTTGCTCAAGGGATCGATGCGGGAGAGAGCCTTGGCAAGTTCGTATTCGGCTCGTCGTGGCACGGTCGAGGATCCGATTGGGCCGCTCTCACGCAAGCCGAGCTTTGGCTGAAAGAAAATGGCTCGATCCGACATCTGGCTGCGCGGTTGCCTGAAAGAATCGAGATCGCAAACTCGGCACGTTCAGCACGTGAAGCGGCCCAAGCGGCAGCGCGGGAATTGAAGGCGCTTACAGGGGATTTGAAAGCCGATGCTCCCTCCTTGTTTGGAGTAGTCGATTTTCCGGACGTCGCGATAGGCGAGGTCGTTTCTCGGCTGCAGGGTTGGCTCGATCATCAGGAGCAGCTCTCGAAATGGGTTGCCTATGAAGAGCGATCCGAAACGGCCCGAAAGGCTGGACTGGGACAGTTGATAGACGGCCTAGCCAACGGCCAGATTACAACAGGATCGGCTCGATCAGTTTTTGATATGGCCTACTACGAACGAATGTTTCTGGCGATGGCGACCGATGAGCCGGAGCTGGCAAGGTTCGACGGGGAACTGCATTCCAGGGCTGTACGTGACTTCGCAGATCTGGACCGCCAGCGCATCAAGGCCGGCGCCATCGAAGTTGTAACGGCTCATCACCGGAAAATTCCTTCAAGAGACGGCGGAGCTGGACCTGTCGGACTGCTTCGTTCTGAGATGGCGCGCAGACGAGGCCACATGCCCATCCGGCAATTGATGCAGAAGGCAGGCCCTGCCATCCAGGCGCTGAAGCCAGTGTTCATGATGAGCCCGCTTTCGGTGGCGCAATTCCTGTCGCCCGGCCGGATGTCCTTCGATCTGCTCGTGATGGACGAGGCGTCTCAGATCCAGCCCGTGGACGCACTTGGCTCGGTCGCCAGGGCCAGTCAGGTGGTCGTCGTTGGCGACGAACGCCAACTGCCACCCACGACATTCTTCGCGAAGATGACAGGCTCGCAGTCTGAAGATGACGAGGGTGAGGGCGCGCAGGTCGCCGACATTGAAAGCATCCTCGGCCTGTTCACGGCCCGCGGCTTGCCGCAGCGTATGCTGCGCTGGCACTACCGTAGCCGTCACCAATCTCTAATCGCAGTATCGAACAGCCAGTTCTACGAGAACCGGCTTTTCATCGTGCCAAGCCCTTATACCCAAGAGGCAGGTATGGGGTTGCGGTTTCATCATGTGCCGGAGGGGGTCTTCGATTCCGGCGGCACAGGAACCAATCCGGTAGAGGCGAGAGCAGTAGCGGAGGCGATCATCCGTCATGCGAAGGTGAACCCGCAAGAGACTCTAGGCGTTGCAACATTTTCGGTTAGCCAACGCCGCGCGATCCAGGATGAACTCGAAGCGCTGCGGCGACTAAATCCCGACACCGAGGAATTCTTTCACGCTCATCCAAGCGAGCCATTCTTCGTCAAGAACCTCGAAAATGTTCAAGGCGATGAGCGCGACGTGATCATGATCTCGGTGGGGTATGCCAAGAATGCCCAGGGATACATGGCCATGCGTTTCGGCCCTCTTGGCGCGGAAGGCGGCGAGCGTCGGCTCAACGTCCTCATAAGCCGCGCCAAGCGCAGCTGCGAAGTATTCGCGTCCATCACAGACGAGGACATCGACCTGGAGCGTGGCAAAGGGAAAGGCATCTTCGCCTTCAAGCTCTTCTTGCACTACGCGAGAACAGGGCGAATTTCGCTTGCCCAAGTCACGGTTCGCGAAATGGATTCAATCTTTGTAGAACAGGTAGCCAACGCGCTGATCGAAATGGGTTATCAGGTTCATGCTCAAGTGGGCATTGCCGGCTTCTTCATCGACCTCGCAGTTGCGGATCCAGAGAGGCCAGGCCGCTATATTCTTGGCATCGAATGCGATGGCGCAGAATATCACTCATCTCGCTCGGCCAGAGATCGAGACCGGCTTCGGCAGTCGGTTCTGGAAGACCATGGTTGGATCATCCATCGCATCTGGAGCGCTGACTGGTTCCAACGGCCTCGTGAGCAGCTGGAGCGAACCATACTAGCGATTGAGGCCGCCAGAAAAGAACTCGATGAGCGGGCCGAATTGGGGGTCCAGAGAAATCGAGCTGTAGCCGTGCAGGTTGTTACGGTCGACCGAGGCAACGTGACGGAAATCGGTCTCGAAAGCACAAACGGATCCGAGACACCCAATCGAGCCTACGAAGAGGCCGAACTAAAGCGACCGGGATCGTTCGAACTCCACGAGACGCCCAGCGGAATCATGGCCGGACTGGTCGAGCAGGTCGTGGCTACAGAAACGCCAATCCATGTCGACGAAATAGTTTCGCGTATTCGGGACGCCTGGGGTCTGCAGCGGGCCGGTGGCAGGATTCAGGATGCAATCGAGCGGGGGGTAAGCATAGCACAGAGAGGTGGTTCAGTAGCCCGTCGAGGCAACTTCTGCTTCAAGCCAGGTGTTCCTGTTCGTCTCAGGGATCGCAGTGGGGTCGTGTCCGCTGGATTGCGCAAGCCCGAAATGATTGCGCAGGACGAGGTCGCCCAAGGCGCTATGGAAGTCGTGAAATCCAACCTCGGTGCGACAGAGGAAGAAATCGCCACAGGCGTTGCCAGGATGCTGGGCTTCAAAGCCACAAGCGCACAATTAAGGCAGCTGATTTCAGCTGGGGTCGCCGATTTGGTTGCCAAAGGAGTGTTACGGTCCCAAGACGGCTTGTTGGTGGCCGGCGAATCCGCGAGCGAGAAATTAGCTGAAGTGTAACGGGGCGCTGCAGCGCCCTCGTTGCAATTTCTGTCGAAGCTCGGAACACCTCTTTTGCTGGCGGAGGCCGAATGGCATTTCGATTCGTACACACGGCCGATATTCATCTCGACTCGCCGCTTCGTTCGCTGGCGATGCGAAATCCCGATCTTGCCGGGCTGGTGGGCGACGCCAGCCGCCAGGCATTCGTTTCGATAGTGGATCTCTGCCTTGAGGAACGTGTGGCCGCGTTGGTCATTGCTGGCGACCTATACGATGGCGACCAGACTTCAATGAAGACAGCGCGGTTCTTGGGCGCGCAGATGACACGCCTGCACCAGGCCGGCATCATGGTTTTCAAGATCCGCGGTAATCATGACGCCCTGTCGCGGATTTCCAAACAGCTGGTATTTCCCGACACCGTTACCATCTTTGGTGGTCGTGCTCAGTCGGTATTGCAGACAGCCGGCGGTCTGGACGTCGTATTCCATGGTTTGAGCTTTGCGAACCCTAAGGCGCCGGACAGCCTGTTAACCAAATATCCGGCGGCTCGTGAAGGGGCCGTCAACATAGGCATCATGCATACCAGTCTGGCTGGATCGCCAGGTCACGACGTTTACGCGCCCTGCAGCATCGCTGACTTGCACGCCCACGGTTTCGACTATTGGGCCCTCGGCCACATCCATGCTCGCCAAGTCCATCCTGGCGCCAGTGCCGTGGTGATGCCGGGAATACCGCAGGGGAGGGATATCAACGAGGCCGGTGAGAAATCAGTCACCCTGGTGACGGTGCGCCACGACCGTTCGGTGGAGATCGAGGAACGGCTGACCAGCGTTGCGCAGTTCGAACGGGTGAGCGTCGACCTTACCGGAGCGGTGGAGTGGCCCGAGGCCGTCGCGCGTGTTCGCTTCGCACTCGAAGAGATGCGGGCAACCGTCCGATCGCGTCATGCTGTGGCTCGCATTGGCCTGACAGGAACGTCACCACTGATGTGGGCGCTGATCCGCGACAGGGACCTCCTTCTTGCCGAAGCCGAACAGGCTGCGGAACAGCTAGGCCATACGTGGGTGGAGAAGCTCGAGCTTGACCTCGCGCCGCCTCGGACGGAGACCGCCGAGGATATTGCTGATCCGATTTTCGAACTCGAGCAATCAATGCGTGCCGATGCCACCTCGGAGGCCTTCCGCGCTGAGGCGAGGGCGTTCGTCCAAAAGATGGTCGCCGACCTTCCGGCCGACGGGCGGGATTTTGCTGGGACGGACGAAGCCGGGCTGGAACAGTTCCTCGATCAGGTGCTTTCCAAGGGCGCGGACTTGGTGACTGCCCGCCTTAAGGCCGGTGGATCGTCATGAGGTTGCGGCGCCTTGACCTCATTCGTTATGGAAAGTTCACCGATCGTTCGATCGACTTCGGACCCAAACCGGAATCCGGACCTGATCTGCATATCGTGTTTGGCCTGAATGAGGCCGGCAAATCGACTGCGCTTTCGGCCTATCTAGACTTGCTGTTCGGCATCGAGGAACGGAGCCGCTACAACTTCCTGCACGAGTACAGTGCCATGCGCATCGGCGGGGTGCTGGAACTGGCCGGCTCCGAACACACGTTCACGCGTACGAAACAGCGCAGTAATTCGCTATTGAATGCGACGGGCCAACCGGTAAGCGAGGTGGCGATCACGGCGCATCTCGCCGGTCTGTCGCGCGACGCCTACACGACGATGTTCTCACTCGATGACGAGACGTTGGAAGCCGGCGGAAAATCTATCCTGGAGTCGCGGGGCGACCTCGGCAAGCTTCTGTTCACGGCCAGCGCCGGTCTTGGGAACGCAAGTGATACGTTGAACGCCCTCGAGGCCGAAGCAGACGCTCTGTATCGGAAGCAGGCGCATGGAACCGAACTGGCGCTGTTGAAGAAGCGCCTTGTTGACGTAAAGTCGCGCAGGGATGCGATCGACACCCTTGCATCAACCTACGAGGGCCTGGAGGCCGAACGTCTCGATGCAGCGCAGCAGTACGGCCGAACCATCAGCGATCGGGCGGTGCTGGTGGCCAGGCTGGATACCTTTGCTCGTTACGTGCGTGCTGCGCCGATGCTGGCGGATATCCGGCGCAAGATTGCCCGGCTGGATCAGCTGCCGGACATCGCCTCCCCAGCCCGGACATCGACGGGAAGTGTCACCGAACTGATCGATGACGATGCCAGCCTCAGAACGCGGCTGTCCGCAAACATCGACGAGACCGAGCGCCTGGCGGAAAAAGTCACTGCGGTCGACGAGGACGAACCGATCCTGTCGATTTCCGAACGCATTCGCGGGCTGGCGGAGAGCAAGGTGCGCCATACCGCGGCTGGCTTTGACTTGCCCACTCGCAGGATGGAGCTGCAAATCCTCAACAACAGCGTGGCGAGCTGCCTTGCCGCCTTGGGCCGATCTTCCGAGGCGGATCCTGGCGCGCTGCTTCTGCCTGCCGTCACCGTTGGCGTCGTTCGCGCCATGGTCGAGCAGAGGTCCGGGATTGCTACCGGGATGCGTGCCGCTCGCGACGAAGCCGCGGCGGCACTCGATGCGCTGCAGGTGGCAAGGCAGCGGGTCGGCGAGGAAAGGGCGGTGCCCGAACCTGCCAGGGCAAGGCTGGGCTCGGCTTTGTCGAAAGCGCGAGCAAGCGGACACCAGGCAGAGATTAGGACGGCTCGCGAGGCGGAAGATGCGGGAACAATCCGATGGAAGGCGGCGCTCGCGCGCTTGCGTCCATGGAACGGAGATGCCCTCGCTCTCGCCAACGTCGCGGTTCCGAGCGCCGGGCAGATTGCCGCCTGGAAGACGGTAGCGTCAGAACTGGCAAGGAACACCGCCGTACTTGCCGAACGCCTTGCTGAATACGAGGGCAACCATGCCATGCTCGCCGCACGATTGGATGCCCTTCGTGCCTCGGGCGACATTGTCGACGATGAAGCGGCTACCGCCATCCGCCGAGTTCGCGATGATGCGTGGGCAACGCACCGCGCAGCGCTGACCGGTGACACCGCTGACGACTTCGCCGTGGCATTGGCGCGCGATGACATTGCCAGCGCAGGCCGGCTGGCCGGCGCGGCGGATCTGGCTGAGATCCGGGCAACTACGCGCGAGCTGGCCGAGGCCGCGGCCAACCTGTCACGCAACGGCATCCAACGCACACAGCTCGGCAAGGATGTGGATACCCAATTGTTGGAAATCCGCGCGGCCGCCAGGGACCTGCTCGGAGACGCCGTGGAACCTTCGTCTGAGCGCCTGATCGAAAGGATCGAGGATCAGATCGAGGCGCGCAGCGATGCGCTCGCTGCCTGGGAGCAGATCGAACTTGCTCGCTTGAAGGCCGAGCGAGCCGCTGACGCCGGCGAGCAGATACGCTTGGAAATGAGAGCAGTGCTGGGAAGCGTCGGCATTGTATCAGAGTCCAACGACACCCTCGAAGCAATCATGGCCATCGCGGAGCCGTTTCTGGATCGGCAGCGCAAGGTGGACGCCGAGTATGCCGAGGCGCTCAGAATGGTGAGCTCCAAAGAAGAGGATCTAGCGGCACGACGGGTTGCAGTAGGTGTGGCGGAGCGTCGCGAGGAGGAATGGCTGGCCGGCATTACCGAAGCACTCAAGGGAACTTGGCTCGAAAGCGGGCTCTCCGCATCCGGCGTCGGCACTGTGCTCGATCAATTGGCCGAACTTTCAAGAAGCCTGCAGGAACGGGACGACCTGCAGCTGCGTATCGACAAGATGGAGGCCGACAGGGCCAATTTTCTGGTCGAGGTCATCGCCGTTGCGGTTGAAGCCGACGAGCCGACGAAGGATACCGACCCGGAGCAGTTGGCCATCCGCCTTGCCGAGCGCCTAGAGCGTGCCGAGCGGACACGTGAAACGAAGGCAAGCCTCGGCAACGACCTGAAGCGCCTCAAGGAGGCGCGCGACATCCTCGACACTGAGATTTTGGCACACGAACGCCGCAAGAACGAGGTGCTGGGCGTCTTTGGTGTCGCCACTCTGCCCGAGGTAGTCGAACGCGATGAGCTGTTGCGTGAGCGCGATGGCTTGCGCACCACCGTCGCCGAACTTGAGGAACGGATAGTGGCGGAGCTCGCGGTCGACGGATTCGAGCAGGCCCGCTCGATCCTGGACGCGATCGATTTCGACGGCCTCGCGGTCGAGAAGGCTGAGGGTGAGCAGCGGCTTCGCCTGTTCGATGAAACCATCCAGCAACAGCTGATCCGGCAGACGCGCGCGGCCGACAAGCTGGACGCCATCGGCGGTGATAGTGCGGTTGCACGCCTGGATGCTGAACGGCGCACAACCCTGCTGGAAATCGAGGAGAAGGCCGTTCGCTACATAGAGCTGAAGCTTGGCATCATGTCGGCTGGCAATGCTTTGCGGATCTACCGTGAGAGCCATCGCTCCGGCATGATGGCGCGCGCATCAGACGCGTTCAAGCTAATGACGCGTGGCCAGTATTCGGGGCTGACAACCCAGCCTGTAAGAGGTGGTGAGGTTCTCATTGCTGTGCAGGGTGACGGGCAATCCAAGGTCACCGAAGCGCTTTCAAAGGGTGCACGATTTCAGCTGTACCTTGCCCTAAGACTCGCCGGTTATTACGAGTTCGCGCAATTTCGGCCCTCGGTCCCATTCGTCGCCGACGACATCATGGAGACGTTCGACCATATTCGCTCGGAGGAGGTTTTCAGGCTGTTCGGAGCGATGGCAAACACAGGTCAGGTCATCTACCTGACGCACCATAAGCATCTATGTGAAATAGCTGAGGCTGTCGTACCGGGAACGAGGATCCATCAACTCGCACAGTAATTTTCTCCGGAATACGTGAACGAACCAGTGAAGGACGCCGAATTTGACGGCAAGTATGCGCCCAAAGTCAGACGTTCCGGCAAACTTCGCGTTCGTCCAAAAGCGGACATATCGCCCGAGCCATAGACGGCCCCGATGTGCCCATAATGGACGTCCTGCAAATTCATTGTCCTGCCGAATCTGGACTTCGAGAGCTGGCCCTAAACAGCAATTGTATCGCGCCTAGCCGTCCTATCGCCGGGGCGCCAATTGTAAACAACGGCGAACTATACCAATATCGTTACTGGCTTCTTCCGGTGCGACTCGGGAGAACGGGATGGGCAATGAACGCGAAGACGCAAACGGGAAAACACAGCGCCGCTGGCCAATACCTCGGCTATGCGCTTCAACCTGTACGCCTTTGCTTTCACCTGCTCAACGCGCCTAGCGGCGCCTTGGTCTCTCTTGAACATTTAGACGATGTGGCGGTTCACCTGGTCGGCGGCGAAGTCGTTCTTGAGCAAAGCAAGAGCGCACTGAAGCAAAATCCGATATCCGACTGGGCTGCGGACCTGTGGAAGTCTCTGGCCAACTGGCTCAGCTTCATGGCGGCGGGAGAGATCGACCCGGCGACCAGCCATTTCCGGCTATATGTCACACCGGTGAAGGCGGGTGCCTTCGCGATCGCGCTGAACGACGCGAAAACAGATGCCGACGTGGAGGCGCTGGTCGCTAACCTCGCCAAAGCCCACAGCAAGCTGAAAGCTGCACCGGCATGCGACGCCGACGTCCAAGCTTTCCTGAACGCTGATGCGGCTCATTGCGCCGCCTTGGTCAAGAATCTCGCCGTTATCAGCGTCGATGCAGATCCCGTCGATCCGATACGCGCGATCTTCAAGCCGACGGTCTCTCCGCTCATCATCGACCTAGTGTGCGAACGCGCGATCGGCGCTGCGAAGGAGGCGGCGGACAGGCTGATTAGAGCTGGCAAGCCCGCCATCTTGGACGTGGACGCGTTTCAGGCCGAGCAAAGAGCATTTGTTCAGAAGAACAACCTTCCAGGGCTGCTGTCGTCTTTCACCAAGCAACCGCCTGTCGAGGCCATCGAACAATTGATCGCCGACCGTCCCGCCTTCGTCCGCCAACTCGAGCTGATCGAGGTGGGAGACGAAGCGTGCGTCCGGGCTGTTAGCGATTACCTTAGGACGCTCGCCGACATCTCGATCTGGGGCGAAAGCGGGCTAATCTTTGAGAAGAACCTAAGTGACTGGGACGATGATCTTGTCGGTCGCTATGAGCACGTCAGTGCAGAGGTGCACGACATACAGGCCGGACACCCCGCAACGGTTCGTGGTAGAATAGTTTACAGGCGCTGCGCGCAGTTGCAGCCTCCACTCGATGGTCGAGTCGTCCCCGGTCATTTCGTCCACGGATCATTCAACGCCCTTGCCCACGGCCTGCGCCTCGGCTGGCATCCCGACTACCAGACTCTTTTGGAGCCAGCGACTTGATTGAGGCTGGCCGATCGCACCTACCGCTCAGCGACCTCGCCCTTGTCCAGAATCCAGGACTTGGGGCTTTCGCATTGTGGCAATTTGGCCAAGGTTTCCAGGCTGAGGACGAACGTCCAGCGCCGTTCGCCTTGGCGTTTCTCGTGCTGCCAATCGTCCTGCATCGCGCAACGCTCGAAATCGTGACTTCGACAAACCGACCCTCTGGACTGGCGCTCTTCGCGGCCAAGCTCGGGAAGGAACGGGAACAACTCCTCGCCGTCCACGAGCGAGCGCTGCTGCTGCGTACTCTGACATTGCAATCGGCCGCTGTCGGTGTGAGCGGGCGGCTGCTGTCCGTGGATTACAAGGATGCTACTTTAAGAGCAAACGTACCAGAACCGAAACCGAGGAGGCTCGTCCTTCCAGAGCGCGTCAAGCACCTCGGACCTGCCTCGGAGAAATTGGGTTTCTGGTTTTCGAACCTGGGGACCGCGCAGGTGGCCAACCTGTTACGGGTGGAGTTCTAGATGTATTTCCAGCTTCGAAAACTGATCCTTTGGCCCCGCAATGGTGCAGCGCCGCGGGTCGTCAAGTTCGAGCCCGGTGTCGTCAACGTCATCAGCGGCGCGTCGAAGACCGGGAAGTCCGCCGTTATCCCTATTGTTGATTACTGTCTGGGCTCGGAGAAATGCGCGATTCCGGTGGGCGTAATCCGCGAGAACTGCAGCTGGTTCGGCATTCTGATCGAGACGCTGGAGGGCGAAAAGCTCTTGGCGCGACGCGAACCGGGGGACCAACAGAGCACAGGCGACATGGTGCTGCTGGAGGGCGCACAGGTCGAAATTCCGGAGACGATCACCGACAAGACCACCAATGTCGACACGGTCAAGCGCGCGATGAACCGCCTGGCAGGACTGACTGACCTCGACTTCGAACCAGGTACAGAGAATGGATTCAAGCAAAGGCCAAGCTTCCGCGACCTCATGGCCTTCACGTTCCAACCTCAGAACGTGATCGCCAATCCCGACGTGATGTTTTTCAAGGCCGATACGACGGAACACCGGGAGAAGCTAAAGACCATCTTCCCGTACGTTCTGGGCGCGGTCACGGCAAAGATTCTCCAGGCGCGGTTTGAGATCGATCGGCTCCAGCGCAACCTCCGCCGGAAGGAGGCTGAGCTACGCGCGATCGTGTCGGCAACTGGCGCTTGGCGGGCGGAGGCGGAGGCGTGGCTGCGTCAGGCAGTCGAACTTGGCCTAGTCGATTCCTCCACTGAAGTGCCGAAGGACTGGAGTGACGTTGTTGACCTGCTTCGGCGCGTGTCGAACAGCAACTCAAGTCTTGCTCGACCAAGCCTGGCCGGCATCGATGTGGTGCTGACGCGTCTGGAAACCCTTCGTGCGTCGGAAACTGAAATCGCCGCGCGACTTACCGAGCATCGTCAGCGCCTGAACGAACTGCGCCGTCTGGTGGAGAGCAGCGAGGCGTACGGCGACGCCATGCGCATCCAACGTGACCGCTTGGACCTTTCCACGTGGCTGAGGGACTTGGCCGACGAGTTCGCCGATCCGTTGGTCGCACTCGGGGACGGCGGCCGCGAGAAGGTCTTGGCCCTTTGCGACAACCTCGGCGGTCTGGAGATCCGACTGCGGACCCACCCTGCGATGTCTAACACGCTTGACAAGGAAATCCTGCGCCAGCGCGGCGCCGCTGAAGCGGTCCTATCTGAGTTGAACGATGTCCGTAGCGAGATAGCGGTGCTGGAACGGGACTCTGACGTCGCCCGAGACGAGGCCAATCGCTTCGATAGGCTTGAGCGCTTCCTCGGTCGATTGGAGCAGGCGTTGCACGTCTACGACCGCGCCGACCAGTCGTCGGATTTGCGGCAGGAACTCACCTCGCTGCAGGCCGATATTGCAACGCTGCAAAAGACGATCTCCGAGGCCGACATCCAGCGCAAGCTATTCAACGCGTTGCACCAAGTCTCCCATCATGCCAATCGGCTGATTCCGCAGCTTGACGCGGAGTGGCCCGAGGCCCCGATTAGGCTGTTGATTGAAGACCTGACCGTCAAGGTGACTAGGGGAACGCGTGAGGACTACCTGTGGGAGATTGGCAGCGGCGCCAATTGGCTCGCGTATCACGTCGCACTAATGCTTGCGCTGCAGCACTACTTCCTGGCCGAACCTCATCACCCAGTCCCTGGTCAGCTGATCTTCGACCAACCTAGCCAAGTCTATTTTCCTAAGCGGGCGGCGGGCGACGAGGGCCCCGACCTCATCGCGTGGAGGGATCAGGACGTGGTCGCCGTCAGGAAGGTCTTTGCGCTCCTAGGCGCTGAGGTCATGGCCGCGAAAGGTCGCCTCCAGATCATCGTGCTGGATCATGCAGATGAGGACGTCTGGGGCAAGCTTCCCGGAGTCAAGTTGATTGAGGAATGGCGTGGACAGGCCCTCGTGCCTCAGGCTTGGATTGCCGCCGCATCTTCCAACGGTGGATAATAATCTGCTGCCAGAGGAGAAGGCATGGCGAACGTGGACGAGATCAACCGTCTGACGGCCCTTGGCTTGAACGTCATCACAGCCATGGATGTCGCGGAAGGAAAACTAGACGAAGCCTTCGAGGTCGCCCGCGCTCAGGAGAAACGCAAGGTCGACATCTGGTGCAAAGGAAGAAAGAACATTCCGGTTGCACTGACTGCGATATGGGACTGCGATCCTGCAAACTTCTATCTCGCGTTCGACGGCGATGATCCCAGCGACCACGCTTCGACGGATTTCATTCTTATCGACGCTGATGTCACTGACGTTGGCGGCAGGCTTACCTACGCCGCCAGCAGGGACAAGGGTCCTTGGCATCAACGTTACAAGAGCAAGAGCTGTGGGATCGCCTACCGATGGCTGCATGGCCGCGGTGTCACACCGCCTTTGCTCGGCGAGTACCAAGGCCAAGTTCACATCGTAGGAGGCATGCACCGCTTCCATCTTGCCAAGCACTATGGGACGACGCGCATGCCATTCCTCGTCCGGAGGGCCGAACTAGCCGCAGTAATGGCGTTGATCCCCTCGGCGACCGACACCGCCAACTCGTAATGGCGGGGACTGCAGAAAAGAAGCGAATGAGTTGCGAACTTACCGGGATCACTCCCCGAAAGCTGACCGACGGCTTCCGGCCCCGTTGCGGCCATTCTTACTCCCGCACTTTGGCTTTTCCAGCGCTAAACCGGCCTTGGGCGATGAATGGAAACGGTCAGATGTTCCCGGTCTGTGCTCGAAAAGTCGCATAAAAGGGCAGACTGGTGTGACGTCCGGAATTATTGGGCCTTTCACGGGTTTACCGGTCCCGAATTATCGGTTGCTGGCGGGCGGGCTATGCGATTGAAAACAGGAGAGTTTTCTGGCTAAGGGTGGGGTTTCAGACTGAGTTTACCAATGCCCTTAATGACGATTAATTCTGGATTGGCATCAGGTGATTGGGTTTGCGCAGAATATAGCCGCCCTTATTGGTAAACCCGCTCACGGTCGACAACGGATTGGTCAACCTAGGACGACAGGATTGGTAAACCGGAGCCGCCCTATCGACGAAGGTCTAGCTTGGCGCATTCACTGTCGCCGGTAGGCAGATATTCGGGCGACAATCGGGACCAGCGTGCGACGCCGCCAAGCGTGAGACACGTCGGCTACGCCGCAAATCGACACGGTTTGACCGGGCGCAATACCGCACCGATCTTCTAATCTCGGCTTAATTCCGGAGAGAGGCAGATAATTCCGGACGCCACACTGATTGGTAACCTAAGGCCACCCACCACGCGGATTGGTAGCCCACAGGAATAGGTTTGGTAACCCTTATCGAGTGAGGGCCGCTCGTACCTTTCGGCGGGTTCGTTTTAGTTCTAAGCCCGGCTTAATTCTGGACAACGACAGATAATTCTGGACGGCACAGTGGAACTCAACGCGTTGTAAGGATGGCATAGAGAAGCAGTAGCCCTCCAGTCTCGCTACTGGAAAAATTCTGGAAAATGGGTCTGCTTGGCTGGACGCAGAACGTTGTGATTATTCAGCCGGCATTTCTGAAGCTTCTCGAACACAAACAGCTTGCCTTCGCGCACGCTATCTTCGAGCGACTTCGCCTTCGCCAGATGCGCCGCAATCGCGCTGGCCAGCATGCAACCTGTTCCGCGCATCGATATAGCAAGGCGCGGCGTGTCGAAGTGGATGGGTTCATGATCGGAGCGTAACAGAATATCGGCCGATCGGGGACCCGACGCGTGCCCACCCTTGATCAGCAGGGCCTGAGGGCCGACGGCCTGCAGTCTTTGTCCTTGTTGGAGCGCACCGTCCTCATC
>NZ_RZRR01000901.1:0-2240 GCF_003998555.1 Mesorhizobium sp. M7A.F.Ca.CA.002.09.1.1
TGAGTCCGCCGCCTATGAACCGGGAACCGAGGCCGTCGTCACCGACATCGAGGGTGCAAAGCTCGGCTTCGCCGTTTGCTACGATCTGCGCTTTCCGCAACTCTTCCGCGCCGAGGCGTTGGCCGGCGCAGACCTGCTTTCCGTACCGGCTGCCTTCACCCGCCAGACCGGCGAGGCGCACTGGCACGTGCTGCTCAGGGCCCGCGCCATCGAGAACGGCGCCTATGTCGTCGCCGCCGCGCAAGGCGGCTTGCATGAAGACGGCCGCGAGACTTACGGCCATTCGCTGATCGTCGATCCGTGGGGCCGGATCATTGCGGAAGCCGCGCATGACGAACCGGCGGTGATCGTCGCCGAGATCGACCCGGCGCAGTCGCTTGCCGCGCGCAAGAAGATCCCCAATCTCAGGAATGCGCGGGATTTCGCCGTCAATGCCGGCTCGGGCGAGGCGCCGCGGCTCAGGGGTGCAGCCTCTTGATCCGTTTTGCCCTGATCTGCGAGCACGAGCACGAATTCGAAGGCTGGTTCCGCAGCAACGACGATTTCGACACCCAGAAGAAGCGCGGCTTCGTCGATTGCCCGAGCTGCGGTTCGCACAAGGTGCAGAAAGCACTGATGGCGCCGGCCGTCTCCACGGCGCGCAAGCAGGAAACCATAGCGCTGGCCATGGGCGAGGCGCAGAAGCAGGCTTTGGCGCAGCTCAAGGCGATGGCCGAGAAGGTGCGCGAGAATGCCGATTATGTCGGCGACAAGTTCGCCGAGGAAGCGCGAAAGATCCATTTCGGCGAGAGCGACCCGCGTGGCATCTATGGCGAGGCGACGCTGGACGAAGCCAAGAGCCTGGTCGAGGACGGCGTCGAGTTCATGCCGATCCCGGTGTTTCCGGACGACCGCAACTGAGTTCCGAGGGAGCTTTGCGCGACCCAGAAGCGATTGAGCCGCGACGCAGCATAAGAGCCGTCGTTGGCCGATTGGCCCGCTGGGGCGCCGTCAAGCTTAGCGGTACCCGAACGATCGACGGGTTGCTCATCATCAGCGACAAGGGCACCGACAAGATCGTCGAGGCGCTTCAGCTTATTCGTGATTTTGATCCAGTGCGCTACAGACGGCTGCTTGGTGACGTAAGACAGGTATTTGTCACAACCCTTCCTGCTTCCGTCGCGCAATGGGCAAACTCTTCCAAGGCATGCGAATTGGACGAGCGCCATATCATCAGCGAAAGGACGACGCCGGAATTGGTCGCTTCGATTATCGTCCATGAAGCCACCCACGCGCGGCTTATGCGATGTGGTATCGGCTACGAAGAGGCGCTGCGGGATCGCGTGGAGCAGGTCTGTCTGCGTCGAGAAATAGCCTTTGCGGCCAGATTGCCGACCGGAAAGGGCCGGAGCCAGCAAGCCGAAGCGACACTCGAGGCCATGCCGGACTTTTCCGACAAGGCGATGAGTGAGCGCTATCTCAGCGGTTTGCGGGATGCTCTGCTCTACCTCAACATGCCGACCCGGCTTGTCGACCTCACCGTATCATACCGCCGCTGGAAACACCGGCGCCGGTTCTCGCCGCAGCCTACGAACTGACCCGGCTTAGCTCACGCTCCCGATCAATTTCTCAAGCAGCCGAGAGAGCGTCTCCCGTTCGGCCGGTGTCAGGCCGGAAAGAATCTCATGCTCGTTGGCAACATGGGCGGCAATAGCCTCATCGATCAACGCGAGACCCTTTTCGGTCAGCCGCACGACAATGCCGCGCCGATCGTTGGGGTGCGGCCCGCGCAGGATCAATCCGGACGTTTCGAGCCGGTCGAGCCGGTTGGTCATGGCGCCTGACGTCACCATCGTCGCTTCATAGAGGGCGGTCGGCGTCAGGGCGTAGGGTGATCCAGAGCGGCGCAGCGTTGCCAGCACGTCGAATTCCCCGGACTGCAATCCATAACGGGCAAACAACGGCGCCAGGCGCTCGCGGGCGATCAGCGAGGCGGCCTCGTTCAGCCGCCCGAGCACACCCATCGGCGAGACGTCCAGATCGGGTCGTTCCCGCTTCCATTGCTCGATCGCCCGTGCTGCCCTGTCCAACTGTCTCACCATCATTTATCTTGACGTTAAGAATCTTTCCGTTATCTTACTGCAAGATGCAATGCCGGCCAAGAGCCGCGCTACAGGATTCGGTCAATGAAGCTTCTCTGGGATTCGGCGCTCGGCCTGCTGGTCGTCACCGGCGGCCTGCTCGGCCTGACGCTGCCGTTC
>NZ_RZRR01000902.1:0-2239 GCF_003998555.1 Mesorhizobium sp. M7A.F.Ca.CA.002.09.1.1
GAAATAGGACACCACGAACTGGTCGAACGACACTGCAAACGCAAACAGCCCTCCGGCAATAACGCCTGGCATGATCCAAGGCAGCGTGACGCGCCTCGTTACCTGCCACTGGTTGGCGCCGAGCGAGCGTGCCGCCTCTTCCAGCTCCGGCGCGAAGGTCTGCAGCCGGGCCGAGACGACGACGATGACATAGGGCAGCGCCAGTGCGACATGGCCAAGCAGGATCGCATGCAGCCCGCGACCGATGCCGACGCCGAAAAAGAAGATCAGCATCGCCGTGCCGGTGATCAGCCACGGAATGGCGATCGGCGGAAACAACAGCGCCTGCAGGAATTTCTTGCCGCGAAACTCATAGCGATAGAGCGCCAGCGATGCCGCCGAGCCGAGCACGACACAGATGACGGTGGTGATGACGGCGATCTCGACGCTGTTCCAGGTGGCGGCGATCAGCTGGTCGTTCTGCCACAGCGAAGCGTACCATTCGGTCGTCCATTCGAACGGCAATTGGTAGAAGGGCGAGACGTTGAACGACATCAGCGCCATGATGATGATCGGCAGATAGAGGAGGGCGAGCAGCAGACCGATGTAGAAGCGGCCAAGCCATTCGAGGACGCGGGTCGTCGCCATCACGCGGCCCTCCGCAGCACCGGCGACGCCACCGCCAGGATGACCAGCACCACGGCCAGCAGGATGAAGGAAAGCGCGGCACCGAGCGGCCAGTTGAACACGGCGACGAACTGGTCCTCGATGACCGTGCCGTAGAAGGTGCCGGTGCGACCGCCGAGGATGCGCGGCTCCATGAACGAGCCGACGACGGGGACGAAGATCAGGGCCGCACCCGCGACCAATCCGGGCATCGACAGCGGGATGATCACCCGCTTCAGCACCTGTAGCCGTGAAGCGCCAAGCGAACGCCCGGCCTCAATCAGGGAGTCATCGATCGCCTGCAGCGTGAGATAGCAGGTCAGCACCATGTAAGGCACGTAGGAATGCACCAGCCCGATGATGACGGCTGGATAGGAATACATCAGGTCGATGTTGATCTTGAACGGCAGCACGGCGTTGAGCGCGGTGTCGAGAATGCCGCCCTCGCGCAAAACCATCGCCCAGGAAAAGATGCGCACCAGCCCGTTCGACCAGAACGGCAAGATGACGAGCAGGAAGATCGCCTCGCGGCTGCGCCCCTTCAGCACTTTGGCGAGCACGTAAGCGGCGGGATAGCCGATGACGACGCACCACAGCGTCACTTCGAGGCCAAGCCGCAGTGAGGCCAGCAGCAGTGTCAGATAGAGGCTTTGCGAGAAGAAGGTGGCATAGTTGCCAAGGGTGAATGTCCACGGCTTTCCCGACAGCGGCAGCTCGGTCATGAACGAGAAAAAGACCATGGCCGAGAGCGGCAGGAAGATCGCCACCGTCAGCCAGAGATAGGCTGGCGCCAGCAGCGGCAATGCCGATCTCAGCCCGCTTCGCGACGCTGTCGCAGCTGCCATGATACCCTCCCCCAGGATTGAAACGCCAGCCGGCGCGAACCGCCGGCTGGCCGGGATGTTGGCTCTATTTCACGTCGACCTTCAACTGCTGCCACAGCGCCAGATAGGCTTCGCGCTGGGCATCGGTGATCGGCGCCTGGAACTGGATGCGTTTGGCCACCTCGGGGTCGCCCATGACCTTGCGGTTGAAGGCATCCTCGGGCAGCGCTTCCACCGCCTTGGTGTTGGCGGAGACAGGAGCACCGACCTTGGTGACCCATTCGACGTAGAATTTCGGGTCGATCATGTAGTTGATGAAAGCCTCGGCGCCGGCGACGTTCTTGGCGCCGACCGGAATGGAAAACGCGTCGAGCCAGGCGACGGCACCCTCCTGCGGCACGACCAGAGAGACCGGCAATTTGAAATGCGTCTTGGCGCGATCGGCCGAGCCGCTCCAGTAGGTGCCGATGTCGATCTGGTTGGAGGCGACCATCTGGTTCCAGTCGTTCTCCGAACTCCAGAAGGTCTTGATCTGCGGCATCAACGAGGTGAGCTTCGCCTTGACCGCATCCATATCCTTGATGTCGTTGATGTTCTGGCCCGTTGCGATGGCGCCGAACTGCACCGCTTCGACGGCATCGTCGCGAATGACGACGCGGCCCTTATGGGCGGCATCCCACATCTCGGCGATGCTCGTCGGCGGCTTGTCGAAGGATTTGTCGTTAATGGCGAGCGCGGTGAGGCCCCACACCCACGGCACGCCATAGACC
>NZ_RZRR01000903.1:0-2237 GCF_003998555.1 Mesorhizobium sp. M7A.F.Ca.CA.002.09.1.1
CGAGCGCACCATGCTGCATCTGCCCGGGCCGATCTTTCCGTTTCAGGGCGGCATGGAGGTGTCTTTTGTCGGCCTTGCCGGCTGGGTGGCGATCGGCGTTTGTGCAGGACTTCTGTCGGGACTGCTGACGCAGATGGTCTATGCCTGCGAGGACGGTTTTCAGAAGCTGCCGATCCACTGGATGTGGTGGCCGATGCTTGGC
This sequence comes from Mesorhizobium sp. M7A.F.Ca.CA.002.09.1.1, assembly GCF_003998555.1. Classification (NCBI taxonomy): domain Bacteria; kingdom Pseudomonadati; phylum Pseudomonadota; class Alphaproteobacteria; order Hyphomicrobiales; family Phyllobacteriaceae; genus Mesorhizobium; species Mesorhizobium sp. M7A.F.Ca.CA.002.09.1.1. The sequence goes on from NZ_RZRR01000903.1 coordinate 203, forward strand.
GGCCTGGTGGTCGGCATAGGCGGGCTGATCGAACCGCACGCGCTCGGTGTCGGCTATGACAACATCACCGACATGCTGGATGGCCGCACCGTCGCGACGGCGGCACTCCTGCTGCTGGTGGTCAAGGCGATCATCTGGTCGGTAGCGCTCGGCTCGGGAACGTCGGGAGGTGTGCTGGCGCCGCTGTTGATCATGGGCGGGGCTATGGGCGCTGTGCTCGCCGGCGTTCTGCCTGCCGCGGATCCGGGTTTCTGGGCGCTGCTGGCAATGGCCGCCACCATGGGCGGCACGATGCGCGCGCCGCTGACCGCCACGTTCTTCGCCGTCGAACTGACCGGCAACACACATATGCTGGTGCCGCTGATTGCCGCCTGCGCCGCGGCGCATGCCGTGACCGTGCTTCTGATGAAGCGTTCGATCCTGACCGAAAAGATCGCCAGAAGGGGACACCATCTGGTTCGCGAATACCGTGTCGACCCTTTCGCCCTGACCAGGGTGCGCGAGGTGATGACGTCGCAGGTCGAAAGCGTGCCGGCGACGATGACGCTGCATGGCGCAGCAGCGTTCCTGACGGCGCCGGAAACACGGCATCCGAGTTTCCCGGTGGTCGACGAGAACGGTCAGGTGCTGGGCCTCATCGATCCGCCGGCGATCTTGCGCTGGAGACGCGCCGGCACGCACCGCACCACCACGCTTGGCGCGTTGCTGGCCGGCAGCAAGGTGACGCTGGCCTATCCGGACGAATATCTCGAAGGCCTCTCCGACAAGCTGCTGATGGCCAACGTCTCCCATCTGCCCGTCGTCACTCGCGAAGGCTCGTTGCTGGTCGGCTATGTCGGCTGGAAGGATCTGATGCGCGTGCGGTCCAGGAAACAGGCCGAGGAGCGCGAGCGTTCGACCTTGCTTGGCTTTGGCACCAGACGCAGGAAAAAGGACGACGCGGTCGAAAGCCTTTAGATGCTCTCTCCTCGCTTCGCCCACTCCAGCACATGGAGCCTCAACGCCGAGGACAGGTTGGTGTCGCGGGGCCGCGTCTCGTCGACTTCGGCGACAAGAGCAGCGAGCGTCAGCTCCCTGGTCGCCGCGATCGCGACGAGGTCGTCATAGAAGGGCTTTTCAAGCGAGTAGCTGGTGCGGTGGCCGCGAATGGTCACCGAACGCTTTTCGACCGGGCTCATTGACGGCCGGGGTCGCCGGGCTTTTCACGACGATGCCCGGCAACGAATTTTTCGCTCTTGTCGGCGGCGACGCGGTCGCGTTCCTTTTCGGCCTTGGAGCGGCCGTGCAGCGCGCGGTTCTGTTCGGCGGCGCGCAGCTTTTCGTCCCGCGCCTTTTGCTTGCGGGCCTGGCGGAGATTGACGATTTCGGCCACGGCGTAAGTCGCCGGCCTATTTCTTGCGGAAGGCGTCGAGCGAGACCACTTCGGCGCCCTTGGTGGCGGCGTCCGCGGCCGCGGGCTTCTTCTCCGCCTCCGCGGCGGCCTTCTTCTCGGCCTTCGGCTTTTTCTCGGAGACGATGGTCAACGGCTCCGGAGTTGGCGCAGCCGGTTCATCGGCTGCCGCACCATCCGTCTTGACGTCGAATTCGAGTTCGAAATTGACCGAGGGATCGTAGAAGCCGCGCACGGCCGAGAACGGGATTTCGAGTTTTTCCGGCACATCGGAGAAGGACAGGCCAACCTCGAAGCCGGTATCGGTCACCTTCAGGTCCCAATACTGGAACTGAATGACGATGGTCATCTGCTCGGGATAGCGCTCGCGCAGCCGCGAAGACACGCGTACGCCCGGCGCGCCGGTCAGGAAGGTGATGAAGAAGTGGTGGTTGCCGGGGAGGCCGGTGCGCGCGACCTCGGCCAGGACCTTGCGCATGACGCCGCGCAACGCCTCCTGGGCCAGAATGTCGTAGCGGATGTGGTCGTCGGCCATGTGGCGGTCGGGTTCCGTTGAATCGTCCGCATAGCTGTAATCAAGCTTGAGCGCGGCGTAAACCGCATATAGATCACCCTCGCGCGGAAGCGAAGACTATTGCCAGCGAT
>NZ_RZRR01000904.1:0-2228 GCF_003998555.1 Mesorhizobium sp. M7A.F.Ca.CA.002.09.1.1
GGGCCGAGGTGATGAAGGACGATACCGGTTCGTTCCTGCGCATCCGTTCCGGCGCGTCCGGTTCGGCGATCAGCTTCGACGTCGGACAAGGCGTGCTGGAGAAACTGGCCGGCAAACATGCCGTGTTCGACATCATTGCCCGTTCCGAGGAAGGCAAGGAGACGCAGATTTCCGTCGACTGCAATTTCGGCGAACTCGGCGACTGCGGCCGCAAGCGCTACGCAGTCGGCCAGCAGCAGAACGAATATCTGTTCGACGTGCAGTTTCCCGACAAGCATCCGGGCTCGGCCGGCACCATTGCCATCAATTCCGACTTCGACAAGCAGGGCAAGGCCGCCGACATCTACGAAATCCGCGTTTCGATCGAGCCATAGCGAACCCTGCACGCGCGAAATTAGCGGTCGAGCAGCGCCTGCAGCGTTTCGATGCGGTCGGCCTCGTTGGCCGGCTTGTCCCAGCGCAATCGCGAAATGCGGGGAAAGCGCATGGCGACGCCGGATTTGTGCCGGGTCGAGCGGTTCAGTCCTTCGAAGGCGACTTCCAGCACCAGGCCATTGTCGCGGTCGGCGCGCACCGAGCGCACCGGGCCGAAACGCTCGACCGTGTTGTCGCGGACATATTTGTCGATCTGCTTCAGCTCCTCGTCGGTGAAGCCGAAATAGGCCTTGCCGACCGGCACCAGCTCCTCCTCGCCTTCGGCACCGGACCAGACACCGAACGTATAGTCGGAGTAGAAGCTCGAGCGCTTGCCGTGGCCGCGCTGCGCATACATCAGCACCGCGTCCACTGTGTGCGGATCGCGTTTCCACTTGAACCACGGACCTTTCGGCCGGCCGGCGACATAGGCTGAGTCCCAGCGCTTCAGCATGACGCCTTCGATGATCGGATGCGGCGGCGCCCGGCGCAGTTCCTCCAGCGTTTGCCAGTCCGTGAAGTCGACGAATGGCGACAGATCGAAACGGCTCGGGTCGAGTGTCGCGACAAAGCTTTCCAGCCGGCCGCGCCGTTCGCGAAACGGCAGCGCGCGCAAATCCTCGCCGCCGACCTGGAGCAGATCGTAGCAGCGCATGAAGGCCGGGTATTGCTGCTGCATCTTCGGTGCCACCGTCTTGCGATTCAGCCGTTGCTGCAGATCGGAGAAGGTTCCCGTCGCCTCCCGGGGATCGCCGACAAGCAGTTCGCCGTCCAGCGTTGCGGAAAAATGCATGGCCTCGGCGAGGTCCGGAAAGGCGCCCGAAACGTCATCGCCGGTGCGCGAATAGAGCCGGCGGATGCCGCCCTCCGCCACCGCCTGGACACGGATGCCGTCCCATTTCCATTCGGCGGCATAATCCGCCGGATCGAGCTTTTCGAGATCGCCGTCGCCGACCGGGTTCGACAGCATCACCGGGCGAAACAATGCCAACGCCGTGTTCCTGGGCTTTTCGGCCTTGCCTTCCAGCCAGGCGAACAACGCTGTGTAAGGCGGTGACAGCCCGTGCCAGAGCTCCTCGATCTCCGCGACCTCGACCTTGCCGAAATCCGCCAGCGCCTGTTTGGCCAGACGCGCCGACACGCCGATGCGCAGGCCGCCGGTGACCAGCTTGATGATGGCAAAGCGTGCCGAGATGCCGGCGCTGTCGAGCAGCCCTGCCAGCACCTTCGGTCCGTCGGAGCGGCTTGCCGCCTGCAGCTTGGCGACGACCTCGCCAAGCGTCGGCTCGCGGTTCGGGGTGTTTCCGGGCGTTTGCGGCCAGACCAGCGACACCGTTTCGGCGAGATCGCCGACATAGTCGTAGGAATAGCCGAACAGCACCGGATCCATGCGCTCGGTGACGAGCATGCGCAGCATCGCCGGCTTGACCGCGGCGATGTGGAGATCGCCAGTGATGGCAGCCAGCGCCAGGCCGCGATCGGGATCCTCGACGCTGCGGAAATAGTCGGTCAGCAAGGTCAGCTTGCCATTGCGCGACGGCGTCAGCACCAGGCGGTCGAGAAGTTCGGCGAAGCGGTTCATGGCTTCAATCGCCCTCGTCCTCGTAGCCCACCAGGTGCAGTGGCTTTGCCGCGATGCCTTCGAGTTCGCACCAGCGGACCAGCGCCTCCTCGCGGCCATGCGTCACCCAGACCTCTTCGGCTCCGGTCTCCTTGATGGTGGCGGTCAGCTCATCCCAGTCGGCATGGTCCGAGATGATCAGCGGCAGTTCGATGCCGCCCTGCTTGGCGCGCTGGCGGATGCGCATCCAGCC
>NZ_RZRR01000905.1:0-2227 GCF_003998555.1 Mesorhizobium sp. M7A.F.Ca.CA.002.09.1.1
CCTTCATAGTGACGGCGTCGATACCCTTTTCCCCGATCAGCCGCATGGTCGTCGACAGGATCGCGTCGATGCGCTCGCGGCTGCGTTCCTGCTTGGGCTTGCGCCTCGGCTCGGTCGCCATTCTCTTCAATTCCGTCATGCACCGATCTTTCGCACGGTTTTTAGATTCCGGTTGACAAGAAATATGATCAAGTATCAGTTTCTGAAATACTGACAGGTTGTCAGCTTTTTTGCCGCGCGGCAAGGACGTTGGGGAGGCGCCTTTGGCTTCGACAGATATCGGCCACGCAGGCAGTGGCGACTGGCTGGTCGGCAATCCGACCGGCTGGCAGCTCGCCTCGGCGCTGTGGATCGGTTCGGTCGGCCTGCTCATCCTCGGCCTGCAGCCGGTGCTGCTCGGAGCTCTCTACACCGAAGGCCATGTCAGCGGCGACGAACTGGCGCTGGTCGCCACCGCCGAGATGATCGCCATTGCCATCGGTTCGGCCGTCGTGGCGATGCTGCTTTCGGCCCACAATATGCGCTGGAAAAGTGCCGTCCTTCTGCTGCTGCTGGCGCTGGCCAATGTGTGGACGGCCTATGCCGCGAGCGCCAACATGCTGATTGCGGCCCGCGCCCTTGCCGGGCTCGCCGAGGGCGGTCTGGTCGCCATCGCCACCGAACTGATCGCCCGCTCGCGGCGTGCCGAGCGCATCGGCGGCTATTTCGTCACCATGCAGACGCTGGCGCAATGCGCGCTCGCCCTGTTGCTGGCGCTCTATGTCATCCCGGCCGCAGGGTCGGCGGGTGGCTTCATCGTTCTTGCCGTCGTCTGCGTCGTGTCGCTGGCGGTCGCTTTCACCGTGCCCGGTGACTATGCCGACCTGCCCAAGGAAGAGAATCTGGCCAATGTGCTGACGGTTCCCTCGATGACCGCGCTGCTGTCGGTCTTCTGCTACTTCATGTTCTTCGGCGCGGTCTGGGCTTTTCTGGAGCCGCTAGGCGCGCAATACGGCATCGATGGCCGCACCGTCGGCCTGATCGTCTCGGCCAGCCTCGCGGTGCAGGTCCTGGGGGCGATGACGGCGACCGCGTTCGAGGCGCGCATCGATTATCGCCTTGCCATCGCGGCGATCGGCGTCGTGGCGCTTGTCAGTTCCCTGGTTCTTGCCAGCAGCCCCGGCCTGACGACGTTCTGGGTCGCTGCCCTGGCCATGGGCTTTATCCTGCTGTTCATCGTGCCCTACCAGATCCGTCTGGCGATCACCGCCGACGAGACGCGCACCGCTGTGCTGCTGGTGCCGGCAGCCCAGCTGTTCGGCCTGGCGATCGGGCCGATTGCGGCGTCGCTGCTCATCGATGGCAAGGATTTCCGGCCGGTGCCGGAATTCGCCGCCGCCAGCGCGGTGGCAAGCGTGGCGCTGCTCGGTCTCTTCGTTCTTGTGTCACGTCGCCGTCGTGCGGTTGCCTGAGCGGGGAGCGCCATGTCGAACACTTGGAGCAACTGGTCGGGCTTCGTAAGTGCCGAGCCCAAGCTGATCGCCAGCCCCGGCGATGCCGGTGAACTCGGTGATCTCGTCCGGACCGCGCCCGGCCCGGTGCGCGTTGCCGGCGCCGGTCATTCCTTCACACCGCTGGTGAAATCGCAGGGCACGATCCTGTCCCTGGAGAGACTGGAAGGGCTGGTCTCGCACGACGCGCAAAAACATCAGGCGCGGGTGCGGGCAGGGACCCGGCTCGGCCCGCTCATGCACATCCTGCAAGGAATTGGCCAGGGCCTGCCCAACATGGGCGATATCGACCGCCAGGCGATCGGCGGCGCGCTGGGCACAGCCACGCACGGCTCTGGGCCGACGCTCGGCGCCTATCACACGCAGCTGGAGACGGTGCAGATCGTCGACGGCCTTGGCAAGGTCCGCGACTTCAAGCGGGCAGGGGATCGGGACATGATCCACGCCATCGGTGTTGCGCTCGGCGCTTTCGGCGTGCTCACCGAAGTGACGCTGAACAACATCGCGACCTACCGGTTGCGCCGCCGCAAATATGTGCTGCCGATCACCGAGATGCTGCGTGATTTCGAGGCGATGATGGCCGCGCATCGCTCGGCCGAATTCTACTACATTCCGTTTTCCGGCTATGCGCAGTTCATCGCCAGCGATTTCAGCGATGCCGCACCCACCACGCGGCCGCCGGAAGAGGACGAGGCGGGTTTGAGGACACTGCGCAGGCTGCGCACTTCACTTGCCTC
>NZ_RZRR01000906.1:0-2226 GCF_003998555.1 Mesorhizobium sp. M7A.F.Ca.CA.002.09.1.1
CTATAGCGGCGTGCTGCACGCCATCGGCCATGCCGGCGGCCGTCCCGTCACGCCGCTCAACCTCGTTGCAGACTATGGCGGTGGCGCCATGATGCTGATTGCCGGTGTGCTGGCCGCCCTGTTCCAACGTTCGCGCACGGGCAAGGGTGAAGTTATCGACGCCGCGATGGTCGATGGCGCCTCGATGCTGGCGGTGCCCCTGCACGCCTTGATGGCGGCCGGCTTGTGGAGCGACAAGCGTGGCGCGAACCTGCTCGATTCCGGCGCCCCGTTCTACGACACCTATGAGACGTCGGACGGACGTCATATCGCCATCGGTTGTCTCGAGCCGCAATTCTTCGCCGAATTCGCGAGGCTGCTGCCGCTCGACGAGTGCTTTGCATCCGGCCAGTACGACAAGGCCCTGTGGCCGCCGATGCGCGCCGCCATTGCCGATCGGATCCGGCAGAAACCACGCGACGACTGGGACCGGTTGTTCGCGCAAACCGATGCCTGCGTTGCACCCGTTCTGTCGCTGCAAGAGGCAAAGCACCACCCGCACAATCGGGCACGCAACGCCTCTGTGACGGCAGGTGCATTTGAGCGCCCGGCCCCGGCCCCGCGTTTCTCGAGTTCGCAACCGACATTGGCCACTATGCCCGGCGATGAGGATTTGTTGCCGTCGACAACGCTGGCAAGTTTCGGCTTTGCGAAAGCCGAGATCGACGACCTTGTCAAATCCGGCTTGCTGACCGATAACTAGAGAACAAAAATCAACTTACTGCGGTGCTGCCTTGGACGACCCGAAGAAGGACGTGATCCGTGAGACGGACGCCGAAGCGATCCGGCTGGCGAAGACGCTTCTGCGCAGCGCCCGCTTTGGCGCCCTGGCGGTGATCGAACCGCAAACCGGCTCGCCGCTGGCCAGCAGGGTTGGCGTGGCCACCGACATCGACGGCGCACCGCTGATCCTGGTGTCGATGCTTTCGGCGCACACCGGCGCGCTGCTTGCCGACCCGCGCTGTTCCCTGTTGCTCGGCGAACCAGGCAAGGGCGACCCGCTGGCGCACCCGCGCCTGACACTGGTCTGCCAGGCGGTAAGGATCGAGCGCGGATCGGCCGAACACGCCCGCACCGAGCGCCGTTACCTCAATCACAATGCCAGGGCGAAACTTTACGCCGGTCTCGGTGACTTTTCGATCTTTCGCCTCGATCCGCAACGCGCCAGCCTCAACGGCGGCTTCGGCAAGGCCTATCAGCTCGACCGATCGGATCTGCTCGCCAGCGGACCGGTCGTCGAGGAACTCGCGGCGCGCGAACAATCGGCCATCGACCACATGAACGCCGACCATCTCGACGCGATCGCCGTTTACGCACAGCATTTCGCCAAAGTATCCGGCAACGGCTGGCGTATTGCCGGATTCGATGCCGATGGCATGGATCTGGTGTCGGGCGACGGCGCTTGCCGGGTCTTTTACCCGCAACCTCTGGGCGCAGCAGGTGAATTGCGGCACGTTCTGGTCGATATGGCGAGGGCGGGCCGAGCCATTGTCGACGCCGGGACTGAGACTTAATTATGCTGGATCAAAAGCAACACTTGAGATTTAGGTGAAATGCTCTACCTTTTAGTGACGCTGAATCGCCAGCGCCGATCGATAAGTGAATTTATGGAATCAGACGCCATTGCCCCCATGGCGTCGGGATGAACAGGAAGCATGGGGGATCGATGGTCTCGACAAAGCTAATCGTGAACGCCGAATCGGCGGCAGAGTTTCTCATGCTGATGGGCAATGAGAAGCGACTGTTGATCATGAGCTACCTCGCCGAAGGTGAAATGTCGGTGGGAGCCATAGCCGAGAAGGTGATGCTCAGCCAATCCGCCCTGTCCCAGCATCTCGCCAAGTTGCGGGCGCTCGACCTTGTCGACACCCGCCGCGACCGGCAGATGATTTACTACTCCTGCAAATCCGACGCCGTGCGAGAACTGCTTGTCATGTTGGACGGCATTTTCGGCAGCGGCAAGGATGACCTGTCCCAGATGGCGCACCGCTTGCGCCGTGCTGGAACCTGACCACACAGCCGCCGATCTCGCCGGTGATTCAGAGCGGCATGCGCCGATTTGGGGCGCACAAAGCTGGCTGATTGTCCCGAATTGTCGCATCGTGCTTTCCAAACAAGGTGAGCGCCGGGAAGCGGTCCGGATTTTCGGGCCGATGCGACGGTCGCGAGGAATGCATGGATCCCATT
>NZ_RZRR01000907.1:0-2221 GCF_003998555.1 Mesorhizobium sp. M7A.F.Ca.CA.002.09.1.1
CTACGACACCAAGGCGCCCGGCATGCAGATCTCACGCTTCTGCGCTTCCGGGCTCGACGCCATCAATTTCGGTGCCGCCAAGATCGCGCAGGGAGCGGACGAGATCGTCATTGCCGGCGGTGTCGAATCGATGTCGCGCGTCGGCATGGGCGCCTCGGGCGGTGCCTGGTTCATGGATCCTTCGGTCGGCCTGCCCGGCTGGTTCGTGCCGCAAGGCATCTCGGCCGACCTGATCGCCACCAAATACGGCTTCAGCAGAGACGACGTCGACGCCTATGCGGTCGAGAGCCAGAAGCGCGCCGCCAAATCCTGGGCGGATGGCCGCTTCAAGAAATCCGTCATTCCGATCAAGGACCAGAACGGCCTGACCATCCTCGACCATGACGAGCATATGCGCCCGTCGACCGACATGCAGTCGCTGGCCTCGCTCAACCCGTCCTTCGTCATGCCCGGCGAAATGGGCGGCTTCGATGCGGTCGCGGTGCAGAAGCATCCCGAAGTGGAAGAGGTCAACCACGTCCATCATGCCGGCAATTCGTCCGGCATCGTCGATGGTGCGGCGGCCGTGCTGCTCGGTTCGAAGAAGGCCGGCAAGGCGATGGGGCTGAAGCCCCGCGCGCGTATCCGCACCTTCGCCAACATCGGCTCCGAGCCTGTGCTGATGCTGACCGGTCCGGTCGACGTCACCGAGAAGCTGTTGAAGCGCGCCAAGATGAAGCTCTCGGACATCGACCTGTTCGAGCTCAACGAAGCCTTCGCTTCGGTGGTGCTGCGCTACATGCAGGCTTTCGACATTCCGCATGACAAGATCAACGTCAATGGCGGTGCCATCGCCATGGGTCATCCGCTCGGCGCCACCGGCGCGATGATCTTCGGCACGGTGCTGGACGAACTCGAGCGGCGCGATCTCAACACCGCTCTGGTGACGCTGTGCATCGGCGCCGGCATGGGCACCGCAACCATCATCGAACGCGTCTGACGGGGAGAGAAACGATGAGCTACACCAATTTCGCCCTCGACACCGACGCCGACGGCATTGCGCTGGTCACCTGGGACATGCCCGGCCGTTCGATGAACGTCTTCACCGAAGAGGCGATGCGGGAATTGAACGCCATTGTCGACAAGGTGGCTGGTGACGCCGCCATCAAGGGCGCCGTGATCACCTCCGGCAAGGATACCTTCTCCGGCGGTGCAGATATCTCTTTGCTGCAGAAGATGCTGACGACCTTCGCCGCGGAAAAGGGCAAGGACGCCGAAAAGGCGACCAAGGCGCTGTTCGACAATGCCGGCATGATGACCGGCCTGTTCCGCAAGCTGGAAACATCAGGAAAGCCGTGGGTGTCGGCGATCAACGGCACCTGCATGGGCGGCGCCTTCGAATTGTCGCTCGCCTGCCACGGCCGTGTCGCCGCCGATAGCGACAAGGTGAAGATGGCGCTTCCCGAGGTGAAGATCGGCATCTTCCCGGGCGCCGGCGGCACCCAGCGCGTGCCGCGGCTGACCGATCAGCAGCAGGCGTTGCAGATGCTGACCTCCGGCCAGACGCTGTCGCCGCAGAAGGCCAAGTCGATGGGCCTGATCCATGAGATCGCCGAGCCGACAAGGTTGGTCGAGACCGCCAAGGCGATGATCAGGAATGGCCTGAAGCCGGTGGCGCCATGGGACGAGAAAGGTTTCAAGCTGCCCGGCGGCCAGATCTATTCGCCGGCCGGTTTCAATCTGTGGCCGCCGGCCATCGCCATCCTGCGCCGCGAGACCTATGGCAACTATCCGGCCGCCGCCGCGATCCTCAAATGCGTCTATGAAGGCCTGCTGGTGCCATTCGACACCGCCTTGCGCATCGAGCAGCGCTATTTCACCGAGATCATGCAGACCAGGGAAGCGGCGGCGATGATCCGCTCGCTGTTTGTGTCGCTGCAGGAACTGAACAAGGGCGCCCGCCGCCCGGCCGGCGTGCCCGAAACCAAGTTCAAGAAGATCGGCATTCTCGGCGCCGGCTTCATGGGCGCCGGCATCGCCTATGTCACCGCCAAGGCCGGCATCCCGGTGGTGCTGCTCGACCGTGATCTGGAGTCGGCCGCCAAGGGCAAGGCGCATTCCGACAGCCTGGTCTCGGATCAGGTCAAGAAGGGCCGCGCCAAGCCGGAGGACAAGGACAAACTGCTGTCGCTGATCACGCCGACGGCGGACTACGCCGACCTTGCCGGCTGCGATCTGGTGG
>NZ_RZRR01000908.1:0-2216 GCF_003998555.1 Mesorhizobium sp. M7A.F.Ca.CA.002.09.1.1
GAGCAAATTCGATGGCGATCGTGTTGAGGCGCGGCCGGTAGTTGGTGGTGCCGACGACATTGTAGCCACGGTCCGGCAACAGCCAGAGCGAACCCCTGTAGCCGGCGGTGTCATGCGTCCAGCCTGATGCGTCGATCGCCATGCCGGAACCCGAGCCGAAGGTCTCGCCGAACTTGTCGCGCTGAGCGGCCGGGATGCGGCCGACGCCGACCAGCCCCTTGTTGACGAGGCCGCCGACGGTCGCGGTGCTGTCGGCGAGCGCCGGCGCCAAGGCGGTGAACAAGGCCAGCGCGACGCCAAGCGACGCGGGTCGATACAGGTGCTTCATGGATAATCCTCTTTGTGACGGATGTGCCGGAGCGGCCGGGGGACGAAAAACTGAAAGAGGTACGACATCGATGATGTTGCGCAAGCCTCCCCGAAACGCGGTCTACGGCGCGAACATGATGCTTGCGTGACAGCGCGCAGTGCATGCCGGCGGTCGACGAAAAACGATGCGCGCGCGCCGGCACTGGACACTTATGTCCAGTGGATATATACTCCAGTCTTCGGACCAACCGTGGAGGGGAAGCCTTGAAGTCGCACTACCGCGCAGTCGTCATCGGAGGTGGCGTGGTCGGAGCCTCGGTGCTCTATCACCTGACGCGGTTCGGCTGGAGCGATGTGGCGCTGATCGAGCGCGCAGAACTGACGGCCGGTTCGACCTGGCACGCGGCGGCAGGCTTCCATGCGCTCAACGCCGATCCCAACGTGGCGGCGCTGCAGGACTACACCATCAATCTCTACCGGGAGATCGAGGCCGAATCCGGCTGGGATATCGGCCTGCACATGACGGGCGGCGTCAACATCGCCAGCGATCCCGCGCGCTGGGAGTGGCTGAAATCAGCCTGGGCCGTGTTCCAGTCGGTCGGCATCGAGACCGCGCGCCTGGTCACGCCCGACGAGATCAAGGCGATCTGCCCGATCGTCGACGTCAACGGTGTTCTTGGCGGCCTGCATGATTCCAACGAAGGCCATCTCGACCCGTACGGTACCACGCATGCCTATGCGGGTGCTGCGAAGAAGCGCGGCGCCGACATCATCTTGCGCAACCGGGTCGTCGAGCTGAAAGCACGTGCCGACGGGCGCTGGGACGTCATCACCGAGCAGGGCACCATCATCGCCGAGCATGTCGTCAATGCCGGCGGGCTGTGGGCGAAGCAGCTCGGCCGCATGGCCGGCGTCGACCTGCCGGTGACGCCGATGGAGCACCACTATTTCATCACCGATGACATTCCGGAGATCGCAGCACTTGACAGGGAAATCGGCATCGCCGTCGATCTCGACGGCTTTTCATACCTGCGGCAGGAGCGCAAGGGTGTGCTGCTTGGCGTCTATGAGCAGAACCCAAAGCACTGGAACATGGACGGAGCGCCGTGGGATTACGGCATAGAGCTGATCCCGGAAGACATCGACCGCATCAGCCCGGAACTCGCCAAGGCGCATGAGCGCTTCCCTTGCCTGGCGACGGCCGGTATCCGCAAATGGGTCAACGGCGCCTTCACCTTCACGCCGGACGGCAATCCGATTGTCGGGCCGGTGCGCGGCCTGAAGAACTACTGGGTCGCCTGCGGCGTCATGGCCGGTTTCAGCCAGGGCGGCGGCGTCGGCAAGTCGCTGGCCGAATGGATGATTTTCGGCGAACCGCAGGCCGACATCTTCGGCATGGATATCGCTCGCTACGGTGCCTTCGCCGCCAACCGCGAATATCTCAGGCAGACGACGCGCCAGTTCTATTCGCGCCGGTTCGTCATGACCTTTCCCAATGAACGGCTGCCCGCCGGCCGGCCGCTGAAACGCCCCGGCGCCTATGACGGCATGAGCGCGGCGGGATGCGAATGGACGGCTTCCTGGGGGCTGGAAATCCCGGCCTATTTCGCGCCGATGGGATTTGCCGAGAGCACGACGCTGCGGCGCTCCAACGCCTTCGACATCGTCGGCGAGGAGGCGCTGCAGGTGCGGCGCGCCGCCGGCCTCGTCGATATCTCGGCCTATGCGCGCTATGCGGTGTCGGGGCTGGGTGCGGAGGCGTGGCTCGACCGGCTGCTCGCCTGCCGATTGCCGAAGGCGGGGCGGGCCGGCCTGGCGCCGATGCTCGGCCATGACGGACGGCTGAAGGGCGACCTCACCGTCTTCAACTGGGGCGGCGGCTCTTATTGGCTGATGGGCTCCTACTA
>NZ_RZRR01000909.1:0-2215 GCF_003998555.1 Mesorhizobium sp. M7A.F.Ca.CA.002.09.1.1
CGCGAGGCCCGTCGCGGTGATCCAGGAATCCTCGCAATTCTGGCCGGTCGGCAACAGCACGCCGGGAAAGCCGAGCCGGTCGACCGCCTGCGCGATCTCCTTGAAGTAGCCGAATTCGGGCGGCCGCTGCTGCTCCTCGGAACCGAGATAGGAGCCGTCGCCATGCGTCGGGATGAACCAGAAGAAATCGAGCGGTGCGGTGCTGGCAGGCGCGGTCATGTCTGGCACAGTCACGGGCGGATCTCCTGGAGATATGGGTGCGAACGCAAATGGCGCCGGGCGTTCTCATCCGGCGCCGTCAGGGGACAAGTCAGTTGCCGGGTGCCGTCCACACCGCGTCGGAGATGCGGACCGCGTTCGGGATCAGCCCGAGCTTGAAGAAGCGGTCTGCGGTCGCCTGCTGGCCGGCGATGATCTCGTCGGTGATCGGGAAGACGCCGAATTTGGTGCGGTTGGCGGCGATGATCTGCGCGTCGAGCGGCACGCCGGTCACCTCATGCAGCGCCGCGGCCACCTTGTCGCGGTTCTGGTCGGCCCATTTCGCCGCCTCGCCCAAGGCTGATATCGTTGTGGTGACGGTTTCGGGATGCGCCTTGGCGAAGTCCTTGTTGGCGAGGAAATAGGTGTTGACCTTCAGCACCTCGCTGGAGCGGGCCAGCACACGCGGCTGGTAGCGGGTTTCGGCGATGGCGAAGAACGGATCCCAGACGGTCCAGGCATCGATCTGGTCGCTGGCAAAGGCTGCGGCCGCATCCGCCGGGCTGAGATAGACCGGCGTGATCTGGTCGAACGGGATGCCGGCCTTCTCCAGCGCGGCGACGAGCAGATTGTGCGCGCTGGTGCCCTTGCCGACACCGACGCGCTTGCCCTTGAGATCGGCGACCGACTGGATCGGCGACGCCGGCTTGACGAAGATCGCCTCGCCCTCGCCATTCGACGGCAGCGCTGCGGCATAGACGATGTTGGCACCGGCCGACTGGCCGAAGATCGGCGGCGCGTCGCCGGTCCAGCCGACATCGATGGCGCCGACATTGAGCGCCTCGACCAGCGGCGGACCGGCGGTGAACTCGACCCACTTGACCGTCACGCCCTTGTCTTCAAGTGCCTTCTCGATCACCTGCTGCTGCCTGGCGATCACCGGCAGGCCGGTCTTCTGATAGCCGATGCTGAACTGCTTCAGCTCCTGCGCCGTGGCGCCGGACGACACGGCAACCGTCGCCGCCAGCAGGCCGATGCCGAAAACACGTCTCGTTAGATTGAACATTGATCCCTCTCCTTCGCTGCGGATCGGCGCCGGAAATGGCCTCGCCGGTTGGAAGATGGATGAGGCTAGGTAATTCTATAAATTTAGTAGAGGAATGATTTTGCGAGTTAGAGGGGAGAATGGGAATTATCTTCTTTGGCTACCTGGAATTCGTCATCCTGGGGTCTGCGCTGCGTCGCTTCGCCCTTGCTCGCCCTAGGATGACGAAGACGCGGGGGCTAGTGCCAATCGCCAATCCCCTCACTGCGACCAGTACTGCCAGGCCCAGTAAAAACTCTCGTCGCGTGGCGGCAGGCGGTCGCGCTCGGCGTCCCAGCGGACCGGCGTTGGCGATTTCGGTTGCTGTTCAAGCGGCTGGCTTTCCCTGGTCCAGGCGAGAAGCCAATTGCCGGCTTGGGCGAACAGCACGGCGGTGGAATGGGTCATCGTCATTCTCTCCTGCTCTTCTGATTCCCAATCATTCGCGTCCCGCCCACGGGACGAGCACGCGCTCGATCCTGCGGAGGGTGAATTCCAGCACGAAGGCAATGGCCGCGATCACCAATATGCCCATCACCACCACGTCGGTGACGAGGAACTGGGCGGCCGATTGGATCATGAAACCAAGCCCGCGCGTCGCCGCCACCAGTTCGGCGGCGACCAGCGTCGACCAGCCGGCGCCGAGCGCGATGCGCAGGCCGGTCAGGATCGACGGCAGCGCGCTGGGCAGGATGACATGGCGGACCACTTGGCGCTGAGTAGCGCCCAGTGAGCGCGCCGCATTGATGCGTTCCTGCGAAACGCCGCGAACGCCGGACGCGGTCGACAATGCCACCGGCGCCAGCATGGAAATAGTGATCACCAGGATCTTCGACGGTTCGCCGATGCCGAACCAGATGATGACCAGCGGCAGGTAGGCGAGCGGCGGGATCGGCCGCAGGAACTCCAGCAGCGGATCGAAGATGCCGCGCC
>NZ_RZRR01000910.1:0-2208 GCF_003998555.1 Mesorhizobium sp. M7A.F.Ca.CA.002.09.1.1
TCGCCAGGGTCCGCGCCTGCCGCATCTGCGTGGAAAATCCGGCCGGCAAGCCGTTGCCGCATGAGCCGCGACCAGTGCTGCGCCCATCATCCACCGCCCGGATCCTGATCGCCAGCCAGGCGCCCGGCACCAAGGTGCATCTGTCGGGCATGCCGTTCACCGACGCTTCCGGCGACCGCCTGCGCAGCTGGCTTGGCGTGACGAGCGACGAATTCTACGACATCGAAAAATTCGCAATCGTCCCGATGGGCTTCTGCTTTCCCGGCCAGGATGCCAAGGGGGGAGATCTGCCGCCGAGGCGCGAATGCGCGGCGGCCTGGCGCGCACCTTTGATGGCCTCTATGCCACGGATCGATCTGGTGCTGACGATCGGTATCTACGCGCAGTCCTGGCACATGGGTGCGGCGCGCCGGCCCTCACTGACGGAAACGGTCATGGACTGGCGCTCCATCTGGGAGAATTCCATCGGTCCGAAAGTGCTGCCGCTGCCGCATCCCTCGTGGCGCAACACGGGCTGGCTGAAGAAGAATCCGTGGTTTGAAATGGATTTGCTGCCTTTTCTGCGTTCGGAAATCCGCTATCGCCTCGGCTGACCTTTCAGCAAGAAATCACTCGCTTTTTGCCCGATCAGCAGAATTTCTTTCTTGTGAAAGGCCTGGATAAGGCAGAGTATAGGCATTCTATTCCCTTGGGAGCACGATATGGATCGCCTCGATAGAAAAATTCTCCGCCTCTTGCAGGAGGACGCGACACTCGCGGTCGCCGATGTCGCCAAGAAAGTCGGGCTGTCGACGACGCCTTGCTGGAGACGCATCCAGAAGCTCGAGGAAGAGGGCGTCATCAAGCGGCGCGTTGCCATTCTCGACCATGAAAAGGTCAATGTGCGCGTCACCGTCTTCGTGTCGATCCGCACCAATTCGCATAGCCATGAATGGCTGCGGCGTTTCTCGGAAGTCATCCAGGAGTTTCCCGAGGTGGTCGAGTTCTACCGCATGAGCGGCGACGTCGATTATCTCCTGCGCGTCGTGGTGCCCGACATCGCGGCCTATGACGCCTTCTACAAACGGCTGATCGCCAAGATCGAAATCCGTGATGTGTCGTCGTCCTTCGCCATGGAGCAGATCAAGTACACGACCGAAATCCCGCTCGACTACATGGTTCTGGACAAGGAATCGGGTGCCAACGCTGCCTGAGCTGAACGTCACATAAAGTCGTCCCGCTTAGTTCTTCTTTTTGTTGAGGAAACTCCAGGGTGAGTTCACCGGCAGCGTGATCGTATCCGGCACGGTCTCGACGCTCACCACATCTGCCTTGCGCACGCTGTAGCCAGACTGGATGATGCTGACGCCGTCGAGGATGAACAGCTGGCTCTTCTCCATGTCCGGCTTCAGCGCGCCGGTGACCGCTACAGGCTGATAGGCCTCGGACATCTTGTAGGGACGGGCCGGCGTAACCAAGACAATCTGGTTGGGCGGCGGCGTCGGCATGTGACTGCAGGCACCCGTCCAGGGTACCAGCAGGAACTGGTAGACAAGATCACCGTCGCGATCGACCGGCAATGCGTAGCCGGCTAGCTGAATGCTTTTGTCCTGAAGATTGACGGACAGCGTTTCGCCATGGTCGGGCAATTTTGCCGCGATCATCGGCAGCCCGACGTTTTCGGCGGCGGATTGCGTAGCCGGACGCAGATCCTTCCAGAATATGTGCGCAGTCTCGGCCGAGGCATCGGCGGCAGCGGACACAAACAAAGCGGCAGCGAGCGCCAGGGTTGATTTTAGAGGATTGCTCATCGGCCGCTTCCTTTGAGCCTCAAGTAAAGACGCCGCTGCCAAAGACGTCAACGCTCGAGGCGCATCACATGTCGGCAGCCACTTCACATGTCGGCGAGATCCTGACATGGCGGAACGCGCGCCGTCAGCCTTTCCTGGCGGCGATCCGCGCGAGCGTCTTGGCATTGGTCAGCTCCCTTACGGCGTCCTTGCCGATCCAGCGCGCCGTCTTGTCTGCCGACTGCGCCAGTCGTTCGGCGACAGCCAGGGCGGCACCGTGCATGTTCATCGATCGCTTACCGATCGACCGAAGCGCCCAGTTCACGGCTTTCTTCACGAAATTGCGGCTGTCGTTCGCGTGCGTTTCGATGATCGGCAGGAAGGAGAGGAAGGTCGCCCCTGGCTCCTGCTTCCGGTGGACGACAGACAAGGCCATCAT